>JAOUHG010000004.1 GCA_029865265.1 Candidatus Krumholzibacteriia bacterium
CATATCTACAACCACGAGGTGCGCGAGGTCACCTGCACGCTCACCAGTGTTGCGGGTGCGCTGGAGATTGCCGCGTCGCGCGCGGTGACGCTGGTGGAACGCATGCAGGAGCGTGGCCTGGTACGCATTGTGGACGGACGCATCCTCCTCACCGATGATGGCCGCCGCTACGCGCTCGAGGTGGTGCGCGCCCATCGGCTGTGGGAGCGCTACCTCGCCGACGAAACCGGCGTCGATCCGCTCGAATGGCACATGCGGGCCGAGAAGCAGGAGCACGCGCTCACCCAGGACGAGGCCAACGCGCTCGCCGAGCGCCTTGGCAACCCGCGTTTCGACCCGCACGGCGATCCCATTCCCGCCGCGGACGGCTCGGTGGTCGACGATGTTCTGACGCCGCTGACGGTGCTGGAGCCGGGAGAGCGCGCGGTGGTTACGCATCTCGAGGACGAACCGCCGGTGGTCTTCGCGCAGATCATGGCGCTGGGTATCTACGTGGGCATGCAGGTGCGGATGGATTCGCGCACCGAGCAACGCGTTGTCTTCGATGCGGACGGGCGCAGGGTGGTGCTGGCGCCGATGCTGGCGGCCAACATCTCCATTCGCCGCGCCGACGAGGCCGAAGATGCGCCGGACGCAACCGCGACGCTGGCGGCCCTCGAACCAGGACAGGTGGCGGACGTGGTGCGGGTAAGTCCCGCGTGCATCGGGCTGGAACGCCGCCGCCTGATGGATCTTGGCATCGTGCCCGGAACCCGCGTGGGCTATGAGCGGCGCGGCCTGACCGGCGGCCTGTCCGCGTACCGCGTTCGCGGCACCATCGTGGCGTTGCGCGAGGAACAGGCGAGCATGATCGGCGTGACCAATGTGGCGCCGGCCGCACAGGAAGGGAACACGGGAGCCTGATGAGCGAGGACCGCAGTACCACCCAGGATTGTCCGCCCAGCGCGTGCGCCGGGTGTCAGCACCACGCCGGGAACCTGGTGAGGCTCGGCGTCAACATGGACCGCTTCGACTACGTGGTGGCACTGGCCGGCAACCCCAACACCGGCAAGAGCACGGTGTTCAATTCCATCACCGGCCTCAAGCAGCACACCGGCAACTGGCCCGGCAAGACGGTGGCCCGCGCCGAGGGCGGCTTCGCACTGGGCGACCGGCGCTACAAGCTGGTGGACCTCCCCGGCACCTATTCGCTGCTCTCGACCACCGTCGACGAGGAGATTGCGCGCGACTTCATTCTGTTTGCGCGTCCCGACGTCACCGTGGTGGTGGTGGATGCGTCGCACCTGGAGCGCAATCTCAACCTGGCGCTGCAGGTGCTCGAGATCACCGATCGCGCCGTGATCTGTCTCAATCTCGTCGACGAAGCGAAACGTCATGGCCGCACCGTCGATCACCGCCGTCTGGCGCGCGATCTCGGGGTGCCGGTGGTGCCCACCGTGGCCCGTAGCCGCAAGGGCATCGACGGACTCCTCGAGACCATCGCCGACGTCGCCTCGGGCGAGATAGCGTGCAAGCCGCGCCGCCTGGCGCGTGGGTCAAGGGCCGCCGAGCGCGTCGTGGCCGAACTCGCCGCCTCAATAGAAGCGGCACTGCCGGGGCTGTCCAACCCGCGCTGGCTCTCGCTGCGCCTGCTGGACGGCGACGTGGCCGTGGAGCAGGCGCTGCGCTCCGGCTCGCTGGCCGAGTTTGCAGGTGGCGCAGCCCCTGCGCGCGCCGTCGGATCCGAGGTGGCGGCGGACGGGTCCGCGCTGGCCGTGCTGGAATCCGCGCGCGCGCTGCGCTGGGAGGTGGGTCCCGAGTTCCAGGACTCGCTCATCGAGAACCTCTACGCGGAGGCCGCGCTCATCGCGGACCGCGCCACCCTCGTCGATGGCGGCAAGAACGCCTTCGACTTCGACCGGGCCATCGACAACCTGGTGACGAGCCGCTGGTTCGGCTTCCCCATGATGATCGGAATCCTCACCGTGGTCTTCTGGGTCACGGTGTCGGGCGCCAACGTACCGTCGGCCATGCTGGCGACACTGCTCATCGACAAGGGGCAACCGCTTCTGCACGCGTTCGGCAGCGCCATCCACATGCCGCTGTGGCTGTCCGGGCTGCTCTTCGACGGCGTGTACCTCGCCACCGCCTGGGTGGTGTCGGTGATGCTGCCGCCCATGGCGATCTTCTTCCCATTGTTCACGCTGCTCGAGGACTTCGGGTATCTCGCGCGGGTGTCGTTCAACCTCGATGGGATGTTCAAGCGCGCGGGCGCGCACGGCAAGCAGGCGCTCACCATGAGCATGGGTTTCGGCTGCAACGCGGCCGGTGTGGTGGCCACGCGCATCATCGACAGTCCGCGCGAACGCCTGATCGCCATCATCACCAACAACTTTGCGCTGTGCAACGGGCGCTGGCCCACGCAGATACTGATCGCCGCCATCTTCATCGGTGCGCTGGTGCCCGCGCATCTGGCGGGACTGGTGTCGGCCGCGGCGGTGGTGACCGTGGCGCTGCTCGGCGTCTCCATGACCTTCCTGGTCTCGTGGCTGCTCTCGCGCACCGTACTCAAGGGTGAGGCGTCCACCTTCAGCCTCGAGTTGCCGCCCTACCGCCCGCCGCGGTTCTGGCGCACGCTCTATACGTCGCTGATCGACCGCACCCTGTTCGTGCTGTGGCGCGCGGTGGTGTTTGCCGCGCCCGCGGGTGCGGCCATCTGGCTTTCGGGCAACGTCCAGGTTGGCGGGGTGAGCGTGGCCGAGCACCTGGTGCGCGCCTTCGACCCGGTCGGGCTCCTGATCGGCCTCAACGGGGTGATCCTGCTGGCGTACGTGGTGGCCATTCCCGCCAACGAGATCGTCATTCCCACTATTCTCATGCTCACCGTGATGACGGCCGGCGCGGCGGGTGCAGGTGCGGGTGCGGGTGCGGGTGTCATGTTCGAGCTCGACTCCAGCGCCGACATCGGCCGCCTGCTGGTGGCCGGCGGCTGGACCACGCTTACCGCTGTGAATCTCATGCTCTTCAGCTTGCTGCACAATCCGTGCAGCACCACCATCTTCACCATCTTCAAGGAAACCAACTCCCGCCGCTGGACCACGGTGGCGGCACTCCTGCCGCTGCTGATGGGATTCGCGGCGTGCTTCCTGGTGGCCCAGGTATGGCGGATCATCGCCGGATAGCGCGCGCCTGTATCGTGTCGCTGGCGCTGCTGTCGGGCTGCAACGGCGGCCCCGGGCCGCCCGGCCCGCCGGACTCGTCCTGGGACTGGGAGAACCCGCTGCCCCAGCCGCACTTCCTCTTTGGGCTGTGGGGCTCCGCCCCCGGCGACGTGTACGCGGTGGGCGACGCGGGCACGATTCTTCATTACGACGGCGCGCGCTGGTCGGGCGTGGACTCACCCACGCGCCACCGCCTCGCCCACCTGCACGGGGCCGACGGTGTTGTGTTTGCGGTGGGCGATGCCGGAACCATCCTCTCACTCAATCAGAATTCCTGGGCACCGGTTCCGTCTCCCACCAATGAGGACCTGTGGAGCGTGTTCGTACGCGACGCGTCGCGCGCGTTCGCGTGCGGCGAGAACGGGACCATTCTGCTATACGACGGGTCCGCGTGGAGCTCGATGCATTCCGGGACCAGTGCCATCCTGCGCGGCATCTGGGCGTCGCCCGCCGGCGATGCATTTGCGGTCGGGACCGACGGCGTGATTCTGCAGTACGACGGGACCGCGTGGATGCCGATGGCGAGTGGAACCGCGCGCGCCCTGCGCGCCATCTGGGGAAGCGGCCCCGGCGACGTGTACGCGGTGGGAGACGCGGGGACGATTCTGCACTACGACGGGGCATCGTGGCAGCGCGTGCCCGCCGCCGCGACCGACAAGTTGCAGAGCGTGTGGGGGCTTGGAGCGAGCGAGGTATACGCCGCGGGCAACCGGCGCACGGTGGTGCGCTTCGACGGGGCGCAGTGGACGGTCATCGATGGTGGAACCAACGACGAGTTGTGGGAGGTATGGGGCGACGGAAGGAGCGTCGTCACGGTTGGCGGCGCGGGGTTGATCCGGCGTTACGACGGCGCGGGCTGGTCGGCCGAGAATCGCGGGCCGGTGCCGGTGATCAGCGCAATCTGGGGTGCGGGTGACGAACCGGCGCTGGCGGTGGGATCGCGCGGCACCGTTCTCGCGCGCACGGGTGGGGCGTGGGTGGAAAGCGCGAGCGGCGTCGTCGATCAGCTGCTCGACGTGCACGGCAGCGACCCCTCGCACGCAATTGCGGTGGGGGTGAACGGCGTCATCCTGCGCTTCGATGGCAGCACCTGGGTGCGCATGCCGTCCGGCACCGGGGTCCAGCTCTCCGGGGTGCGCGTGCGCAGCCGCGACGATGGGGTTGCGGTGGGCGACGGCGGCACCGTGCTTCGCTATGACGGCCAGGACTGGCGCGCCGAAGACGCGGGCACCGGCGAAGCACTGCTGGCCGTGTGCGAAGACGGAGCGGACGGCGCCATCGCGGTGGGGAATCGCGGGACGCTGCTGGAGTTCGACGGACGGCAGTGGCGCACTGCGCCCGCGCTCTCCGGGGCCTTTCTGACCGACGTGTGGGCCGGGGCGGGGTTGGCGGTGGCGGTGGGTGACGGCGGGACCGTGCTCGAGCGCCGCGGTGGCACCTGGCGGCGGGCGGAGACTGCGACCGGCGCCATCCTGCTCGCGGTGTGGGGCCGGTCGCGCGACGACGTCTACGCCTGCGGGCGCGACGGCGTGGTGATACACCGTGACGCCCGGGGCTGGAAACCGCTCCCGTCGCCAACAATCCTGACGCTGGAGGGCATGTTCGGCTCCCCGGCGGGCGTGTGGTTCGCCGGAAACTACGGCGCGGTGCTGCGCCTGCAGTGACAGCGCCCGGCGGTGGGGTGGAAAATCAATGGACGAAACCGGGTCGCTTTCCGTATTAGTAGGGAATTGAAGACCGGCCGCCGGCGCGGGCGGCCCGATGCAAGATGTCAAACCGACTGACCCCCGAGCAATTCAAGGTGAAGTCGCTGGGTGAGTGCCGCGTGCCCTCGCCCCTCGGACTGTCTCCGCACGTGGGTGACGGACTCGCGCACTACGTACCCGACAAGACCCGGGTGTTGTACCGCATTGCCGGCGAGTCCGAGGAGGACTTTTCCACCCATCTCTTCCTGGAGCGTGCCGGTCCGCGCGACCACCTCTACTTCGACCCCGCGCACACGCGTGCGGCCGTTGTCACATGCGGCGGCCTTTCGCCGGGGGTCAACAACGTCATCCGCTCCATCGTGCTGGAACTGCAGTTCCAGTACGGCGTGCGCGACATCATCGGGTTCCGCTACGGATACCGGGGTCTGAACCCGGAGCGCGGCTACGAGCCGGTTCCGCTTACCTACGAACTCATCCGCACCATCCACAACGAGGGCGGGTCCATCCTGGGAACCTCGCGGGGTGCGGAGGAAGTCAACGTGATGGTGGACCGGCTGGTGGAGTTGGGTGTGGATATCCTCTTCTGCATCGGCGGCGATGGAACGCTGCGCGGCGCCCACGCCATGTACGAGGAGATCGAGCGGCGCAACCTCGACATCGCCATCGTGGGCATTCCCAAGACCATCGACAACGACATTACCTTCGTCTACAAGACGTTCGGTTTCGACACGGCGGTGGAGGTGGTGCGCTCGGCCATCGACGGGGCGCACGTGGAGGCGATTGGTTCGGTGAACGGCGTGGGCCTGGTGAAGGTGATGGGGCGCGACTCGGGCTTTATCGCCGCCTACGGCGCGTTGGCCAGCATGCAGGTCAACTTCTGCCTCGTTCCCGAGGTACCCTTCGACCTCGAGGGCGAGGGCGGGTTCTTCGACTGCCTGGAGAAGCGGTTGCAGCGCCACGGCCACGCGGTGGTGGTGGTGGCGGAGGGCGCCGGCCAGCAGTTCTTCCCCAACGCCACGCGGGAACAGGACGCCTCCGGCAACGTCGTGCCCCGCGACATCGGCGTGTTTCTGCGCGACGAGATCGCCCGTTACCTGCGCGGGCGCGGGCAGATGTTTTCGATGAAGTACATCGATCCCAGCTACATGATCCGCAGTGTGAAGGCCAACGCGGGCGACGCGATCTTCTGCGACAACCTGGCGCGCAACGCGGTGCACGCGGGCATGATCGGCAAGACCGACGTGGTCATCGGTCTGTGGCATGGCATCTATACGCACGTTCCCATCCCGCTCACGGTCCGCGGGCGCAAGCACATCCACCCGGAGAGCTACCTGTGGCGCAGCGTGGTGGCGGCCACCGGCCAGCCCATGGTAATGCGCGCGCGCGCGCGACGCTGAACCGGCCCACCCTTGGTTGACTGCCCGGGGAGGCACCCCGAACCGCCGCTTGAATTCGCCCCCCGCCCGGTGGTAGGCTCGCCCGACAAGTCGTAAGCAACCCTTCACTCAGGAGGAAGTCATGACCCCGCTTTTCCGAACCGGCGGGATCCTGATTTCTGTGCTCGCGATTCTGATTCTCGCCCCGGGACCATCCCGGGGGGATGACGGCGCGGTACAGAACCAGATCTCTGTCTATACCGGAGCCAATGCGCAGGGTTACCTGCAGCCGCTCGTCAATGCGTTTGGGGCGGCTCTCAACAGTACCTACAGCTACTCGGCCTACATCCCCCCTTCGAGTTTTCATATTTCGCTCGAGGTGCCGGTAATGGGCGTCTTCTTCGAAGACTCAGACCGCACCTTCACGGCGACGACGGAACAGGGGTTCCTCCCGCAGTCGGAAGTCACGACGGCACCGACGGTGGTCGGTCCCGGGCAGGCGGTCACCGTTCCGGGCCAGGGGGGGACGCAGTTCAGCTGCCCCGGCGGGCTGAACCTCAACTCGTTTGGCCTCGTCGTGCCGCAGCTGCGCGTGTCCTCGTTCCTGGGGACCGAGGGCATCCTGCGCTGGGTGGCCTACGACTCGGGCGACGCGGATCTTGGGAAAATCAGCCTGTTTGGCATCGGCGGCCGCCACAGCCTGTCGCAGTACATGGGGGAGACGCCCCCGCTGGACCTCGCGGTGGGGCTGCTGTATCAGACCTTCAATGTGGGCGAGAACCCGGACGGCGGCGACTTTACCTCCACCACGGCGTTCTCGATGCAGGTGCAGGCCAGCAAGCGCATGCCGGTGGGGTTCATGACCTTCGAGCCCTACACGGCGCTCGCATTCGAGACGCTGAGTGTCGACGTCGCTTATGACGACGACAACGGTGATCCGGTGACCACCACCGTGGATGGCGACAACGATGTTCGCTTCACCGTGGGCGCGGGGTTCAACTTTGTCGCCGGCCAGATTTTCGCCGATTACAGTTTTGCCGCCACCAACAACTTCTCGTTCGGACTTGCCCTGGGCAACGTCGGACGGCCCCAGTAAAGGAGTGATGACGATGAAACGGACATTGATTGTGCCGGCCATGGTCGTCGCCCTTGCCGCGATGGCCATTCCCGGTTGCCTGGAAGACAAGGTGGTCGAGCTCGTGCTGACCGGAGAGACCTACGCCGACTTCTCGCAGGACGAAACCACGGAGAACTTCGTGGAGCCCGCCGTCGTCGACATGGGCCAGGAGATTCGTGATATTCTGAACGAGAACGGCTACGGCACCGACGACATCCTGGAGGCACACGTGACGTCGGCGAGCTACGGCGTCACCTCGTTCAGCCAGGCGCACGACTGGGAGATCGGCGGTCGTATCGACGTCACCTACAATGGAACCACCGAGACGGCCATCTTCTACACCGCGCAGTCGGTGCAGGGTGCGCTGGGCAAGAAGATCCCGGCGCCGCTGGAGGTCGCCGCGGTGGACCTGATCAACACGGCGCTGGATGACTTCCTGGCCGGGGCCAATCCGGTTCTCACCTTCACGGTGGTGAACGGATCGGTTACCCCGGTGCCGTCGCCGACCGACCGCATGATCTTCGACTGGCGCGCGTGGCTGGCCGTCCAGATCATCATCGAGGAGACGCTGGAAGACATTCCCGACCCGTTCTGATCGACGGCCGCGTTTGAATCGGTGGCGCGCCCCGTGGTTCTTCCACGCGGGCGCGCCGCCACCTACCCAAGGAGCTTTCTCATGACCCGCATCGACACGCTCGAGCCGAAGCACGTCTGGAGCCATTTCGATAAGATCCGCCAGGTTCCCCGGCCCTCGCGCCACGAGGAGAAGATCCGCGAGCACATTCTCGCGTGGGCACGCGAACGTGGCTTCGAGGCGCGCACCGACAAGGTCGGCAACACGGTGATTTCAGTTCCCGCCAGCAAGGGCCGCGAGAAGGCGCCGACGGTGGTGCTGCAGGCACACATGGACATGGTGTGCGAAAAAAACGCCGACGTGTCGTTCGACTTCATGAAGGATGCCATCCGGCTCGAAATGAACGGTGACTGGCTCAAGGCCAGCGGGACCACGCTGGGCGCGGACAACGGTGTCGGGCTCGCCGCGGCGCTGGCGGTTGCCGACGACCCCGCTGTGGCCCACGGGCCCATCGAAATCCTGGTGACGGTAGACGAGGAAACCGGGCTGACCGGCGCGGCGGAACTGGATCCCGCGCTGATCACGGGGCGACGGCTCATCAACCTGGACACCGAAGAACTGGGCGCCATCTACATTGGCTGTTCCGGCGGCGGAAACTCCACCGTGTCCGTCCCGGTGAAGACCCAGGCCGCGCCGGCCGGGTCGGCTTTCGTCGAGGCTGCTGTGACCGGTCTGAAGGGCGGCCATTCCGGCATGGACATCCACCTGCACCGTGGCAACGCGGTGATGACCCTCGCGCGCATCCTGCGTGTCGCCAGCGCCGGCACGCCCTTCCACCTGGCCGCAATTCGTGGCGGAAATGCGCACAACGCCATTCCACGCGAGGCGCGCGCGGTGTGCGCGCTCAAGGAGTCGGACGTGAAGGCGTTCACCGCCGCGGTGAAGACCGAGGGTGGACGCGCGGCGACGGAGCTTGCCGCGTCCGATCCCGAAATGACGGTCGCGGTGAAGACCGGCGCCGGGTCGGTCCCGGTGATGGACGCCGCCTCGACGCGGCGCGTTCTCAATGCGCTATCGCTGATTCCGCACGGGGTGGAGGAAATGAGCGTGGCGGTGCCGGGTCTGGTGGAGACGTCGAGCAACCTGGCCGCGGTGGAGACGAAGGAATCCGCGGTGGAGGCGCTGGTAAGCGTGCGCAGCCCCATTCGTTCCGCCATGGACATGCTGCGCGAGCGGCTGTACGCCGTGGCCGAACTGGCAGGGGGCTCGGTGAAAGACCAGACGCCCTATCCGGGTTGGAATCCAGACCTGCAGTCGGAGATGCTCAAGGTCACCAGGGGTGTGCATGAGCGCGTGCTCGGTACCGCGCCCGAACTCAAGGCGGTGCATGCCGGGCTGGAATGCGGCGTGATCGGCGAGAAGCTGCCAGGTATCGACATGGTATCCATCGGACCGTGGATCGAAGCGCCACACTCACCGGCGGAGCGCATCAACGTGCCGTCCGTGGCCGTGTTCTGGAAACTTCTCACTGCGGTGCTCGACGATCTTTCGCGCTGAGGGCCACACGCCGAGGCGCGGCCTACTTCAGCAGAACCATCTTGCGCGTTTCGGCGCGGTCGCTGGTGGCGAGGCGGTAGAAGTATACGCCGGAGCCGGCCGGAACGCCCGCGTGGTTGCGGCCGTTCCACGCGACCGAGTGGCGACCACCGGGCAGGGCACCGTCGACGAGTGTCTGCACGCGGGCGCCGGTGACGTCGTAGACGGTCAACGTCACGCGATGGCTGCGGCCCGGTGGCAGGTCGAAGGCGATGGTAGTCACCGGGTTGAACGGGTTGGGGTAGTTTTGTCCCAGGCGCATCCGGGCGGCGTGCGCGCCTCCTCCTCCGGAGACACCCGTTGCCACCACGCTGCCGTAGGCGCCGTTACGGTGTATGTTGGCGCGCGCCATCGGCCACGGCGCGGTCGTCGGGTCGTAGGGTGCGCTCAAGCTCCACACGTACACGATGCGGTCATAGCCAACGGCAACGATCTCGGCATTGCCATTGATGTCCAGATCCACGACCGCCGGCGTTCCGCGCATGGCGTCTCCCACCACCAGTGGGAACCCGTCCAGGGGCACGCCCGTGGCACTCCACGCGTTGATGAGCTTCTCCTCGTGTCCCAGCAGGATGTCGGGCTGACCGTCACCGGTCAGGTCGGCGATGATGGGCGATGACTCCGTGTAGGTCTTGGTGGAGTATACGACGGGCCATCCGGGAACATCAGAGCCCGCGTAGTTGATGGCGTACAACTTCCCGTTGGACGAGGGCACGATGACCTCGAGCTTGCCGTCACCAGTGATGTCGGCCAGCGCCGGGGTCGGGTTGAAGAACAGGTTGTGGGGCAGCCAACGCGTCCACAAGAGGGTGTTGTTGTGGTGGAGGGCGTAGGTCTCACCCGTGCCACGCACTGTCACCACCAGTTCCAGATCCCCGTTGTCGTCGATGTCACCCACCACCACGCCGCCGCCCGCATGGTTGGGCAGCGTGCGTGGCCAGCCGTTGAGATTGCTGCCGTCCTCGTTGAACACGTACAGCTTCATGTCCTGGGTGGCGATGATAATCTCTTCCCTGTCGTCGCCGTCCAGATCCGCCAGAGAAACGGCCTGATACTGCCACTGATTGGTGTCCGGCAGGCGCTTGAACACGCCGTTCGTCAGCGGGTTGCTGTCGCCATCCATGAGTTCGCTTCCATCGGTGTGCCACACGTACAGATACGCGTCCTGATCGACCGCGACCACCTCGAGGGCCCCGTCGCCGTCGACGTCTCCCAGCGATATGCTGGCGCGCACGAAGTCGATGGTCGCCTGTGGCCAGCCGGGAAGGACATCGCCGTTGCCGTTGAAGATGAACACCTGCCGAGAGGTGTAGGCCGGCGCCACGATATCCAGCCCCGGGGTTCCGTCGATGCTCGCCAGGGCCGCCGGGCCGATGAAGTCGGTGCCCTGCGTGGAGAAGATCCCGAAGGTGGCAGGCAGCCCGTCGCCGTCGCGGACCTCGTCGCCGTTGCCGTGCCACGCGTACAGCTTGTCGTTGCCGACAATGATCTCGGGGTACCCGTCGCCGTCGATGTCACCGATGGATGGCGAGGTGGCCGAGGGGCCTGGCACCTCGTTGGGCCAGCCCGGCATCTGGGGGGGGTTGGTGGACGCGGAGCCAGTGGCGGAAAAGACACTCTCGTTGCCGGACGAGTCGACCGCGGTAACCGCGTAGTAGTAGCGCGTGCTTGCGGCCAGTCCGGCATCGGTGAACACGGTGTGCGTCACAGGGTCCGGGGACGCAATGTCAAAGGGGCCCGTCGCCAGCAGCGACCGGTAGACCCGGTAGCCCGACACGTCGGGTGAGGGCGACGGAGCCCATACCACCTTGATCTTGTCCACTCCCTGGGTGGCATCGAACGACTGGATGGCCGGGGCCAGTGGTGGGCGCAATTCGATGGTGCGCTCGATGGTGCGCCCCGCGTGGTCGGTGACGATCAGTTGCAGCGGGTTCTCGACTGCGGTGTTGCCCTCGCTCAACTGGAACCCGACCGGGTTTTCCGATTGCACGAGCAGCCCGAGATCCGGGAGCTGCGCGGCGCCCACCGTGACCACGACACCGGCGTCGAGCGGGGTGAGCGTGGCCACCAGTTCTCCCGCAAGGCCGGTCCCGTAATTCTTGACCAGCACAAACAGCTGATACGGCTCTCCCGGCGAGACAACACCGTCGCCGTTACCCACCGGGAGCGCGTCGCTCGCCCGCAGGCCGACCACGTCGAGCAGCGGCGCGCGTATCACCTCGGCAAATCCGTCGCTCCATACCTGCGCGCCGTGCGTGGTCGTGACGTCGAAGCGAACGATGGCGCGGTCGAAGGCGGCCACGGCTGCTTCCACCGTCCACGTGGCGCCGGCCGGAGACCACGCCTCGTCCGGCTGTAAGGCGGGAATGCCGAGGCCGGGATTGGAGATCATGATGTCCGCCGACGGTGAACCCAGTGACGACGTGGCCGGCAGAGAAGCCGTGCCGCCCACGTTGTGGAAACTCGGGCGCAGTTCGACGATCTCGCCCGCGTCGATACGGCCGTCGCCGTTGCCCGACGAATCACCCAGGTTGTCGTCGTCCACCAGCACCGAATCGACCACCAGCTGCGCTCCGCCTGCCGGCAACACCTCGATCCAGCTCTGGCGGCGGCCGAGGTTGGCTCCGGTCACCACCACGCTGATGGATCCGGGCCGCGCGCTCGTGAACGGGGTCGTGAACAGCCCCGAGCCGTTGGTGGTGCCCACGACGTAGTCTTCGCCTTCCTTGTGCAGGCACACGGTGGCACCTGGCTCGGGCTGCCCCTGCACGTCGACCGCGACCACGATGTTGTTGCCGCCCGCGGCAACGGTCGCCGGCACCGCGACGGTCGCGTTGCGAACCGGTCCCGTCCACAGTGGCATGTCCGGATCCGCGAAGATGGTGTAGACGTAGTGCGTCCAGAGTTCGACGCCATCGCCCAGCACCGCCAGCGGGGTACGGCTGGCGCGCGATATCGAGAACGCCTCTCCGATCCGCACCTCGTTGTTCTGATAGAGGGCGGTCGCATAGGCGTGCGCGTAGTACCGCGACGGATCCGGAAATGCGCTGTTGGACGCGCCGATGATCGACACGGCGCCACCCTCCGGGTTGCGCAGCATGTGCTCGCCCAGACAGTCGTAGTCAAAGGCTGCGGCGGTGCAGTTGAGCATGTAGAGGTTGTATGTCCGGTTGGGATGTTCGAGAGCGTCCGCATCCGGGATGGTCACACTGGCGTCCGCGCAGTGCATGTTGAAGCGGTATCCGTGTCCCACGTGGAAGACCATGTTGTAGCCGGCCTCCAGCGAGTCGATGGTGTTCTGCCGTGACTCCTGCGTGGAACCGGGAAAGTACTGCGGGGTCTGGTAGCTGCGCGCGATGCGCCGCGACGGATCATCGAGGATGAGCCTGATCTCCTCCGCGATGGTTCCGCCATTGCTCTGGATGGTCTGTCCCGCGGTCCATGGGGTGGGGAACAGGACCTCTGCGAGCATGAGCACCTTGTCGGTGTACTCGGGATCCAGCGGCGTCTCGTAGGCCTTGATCTTGGCCAGTACGGTGTTGGCCCCGGCCAGGGTGGCCACCGGGAGCCGCGCCACGTTCAGTTCGGCCCACAGGTCGGGGGCGTCGGCGGGTTGCTCACCGAAGCGCTCGTCGCCGTCGGCGTTGAAGGAACCGTCCAGCCCCGCGAAGTAGATGTCCGCGGGGATGCTGGTGCCGCCGTAGTAGTACGCGCTGTACAGGTAACGCGGCGGGATCTGCGGCGTGTCTCCCGCCAGCAGAACGGACTGCGTGCCCCAGTTGGTGTAGGCGTCGCGCAGGAAGAAGCGAATCGTCTCCGCGACGTCGGTGCCGCGCCGGTAGTTGTCGGTGATCCATTCCACCGTGCGCACCACCGTCGGCACGCCGCGCGCGGTCTTCCACGTCGCAAGCGAGTCGAACGGCGCGCTGAGCGCCTCGGTAGTGACGATCACGCAATGCACCGGACTGCCCTGCAGGGAGGGGAGGGCGGACGGGCTGAATGCGCCGATGGGTTCGGGTGTGGGCACGGCGGGATACGCGGCCACGTCCTGCGGGTTGATGACCATGTCGTCCAGTTGTGCCCGAATCTCGGCCGCGGCAGCGGGCGTCATGCGTCCGGCGCGTGCTGCATCGCCACCGTCCGCGATGGCTTCGAGTTCGACGCTCAATTCAATCTCGGTCGCCGCCACCAGTGTGCCGGACTCGATTCTCACCGGGAAGACCACGATGCTGGCAATGGTGTATCCGTGCCACGTCCCCGAACCCGCGTAGCGAGTGAGTTCGGACGGGTAGCGGTTTGCGTCGCCCGCGGGTGCAACCGGTACGGTTGCTTCCGGCAACAGGCGTGGCGCGGGCGCGTCGGGGCTGGGAGAGGGCTGGGTGGCCAGGGCCGGGGTCACGCCGCGTGCAACCACCGTCTCGTGCAGGGCCCGTGCCGTCACTGCACGCACGCGGTCGCCCGGGGGAACGAGCACATTGACCACCCGCATGGGCAGGGCGGGGAAGCCGGGATCGGACAACGTGAGCAGGGCTTCGCCCGAGCCGGTCGTGGCCCGGATGGTGGCACCGGCCGGGCCCGGCTCGATCAGAATTCCGTCTGCGGGGGTGGTGAGGGAGAAATGGAGAACACGCGGGCCGGCCCTTCCGTCAATGATCAGGGGAGCCGCGACCGCGATGATGAGCGCGATGCTGAACAGTTTCGATCGCATGTAGGACCATTGGCATGGGGGACGGCTGCCAGTGAAGGTTAACTATAAGATAGAAATACAGTTGTGTCAACGGAAACGGGGCCGGTGCTGCCAGCCCCATTTCCGGGGCGAATCAGTTGGCGTACTTGACCGAGCAGCCGTAGGGGGTCGTCGATTTGGTGGCGATTGCCTTGCCGTCCATGGCAGTGTCGAGCGATGCCACCACGTAGTTGATCGCGCCCTTCACGTCATCCGGGTTGGTGGATGGCTTGTCGTCGATGGCGCCGGCATAGATGAGGACGCCCTCCGGGCTGATGACGAACATGTCCGGCGTGGTCCTGGCGCCGTAGGTCCGGCCGACCGTGCCAGTGGGGTCGCGCAGGTAGGCGGTGGCGGCGGACTTCTCGTCCGCGGTCATCTTCTTGAGGTCGGCGTCGTCGTAGTACCCCTGCTTGCCGGGTGCGGACGAACAGATGGTGAACCACACCACACCCTCGTCCACGTACTTCTTCTGCAGCGCCTGCATGTTTCCGCTGCCGTAGTGCTTCTTCACGAAGGGACAGTCGAAGTTGTTCCACTCCAGCACCACGTACTTCCCCTTGAAGTCGGAGAGCTTGTAGGTCTTGCCGTCGATGCCGGTCAGTTCGAAGTCCGGAGCGGGCTTGTCGATGGCCGCCGCGGGCCTCGCTTCGTCGCCGGCGACGAGTGCCGCGGGTGCGGCGATGACCAGTGCCGCGAGCGCAGCGAGGGCAATCCTGTGGTATGTGTGCAACATTGGTTCTCCTCCTGAGATGTGTCGTTCTTGCGGGTTACTGGCGACCGAGCGGGACATCGATCTCTATGGCCCTCGCTCCGTCACCACCTGACCAGCCGCTGCTCGATACCAGGATCCCCGACAATCGGGAGGGGATTCCGGCGGCCATACGCGAAATTTCCACGGTCAGTTGATAGGCGGCTCTTCCATATGGACTCGCGATCACCGAGAGCCGTTGCGGTGCCGCGTTTTCGATGAGGCCAGTGTCGTAGGGGAAGAAGAAGACGTCTTCCAGTTTCGTCTCCTGTTCGCCGGCGCTGATGTCCAGGGCGATAAAGCCCTGCCGGTCCACGCGCGCCTCCACGTTCCATTCCAGTGAGGGCCGGGGACATTGCGCCTGCGCTCTCTCCAGGCGCGCGAGCCACTCCGTATCCGTCTCCACCTTGTCGCGTACCTGCAGTGTCAGCGCCACCGAGGCGTCCCCGGGAACACATCCATCCGCGCATGCCAGCCACGAGACGTCGGCGCGCAACTCGACCGTTTCGCCGGCGGTGAGGGTGGTGGGAGTGCGTACATCAAACACCAGCAGGAGTTCCCCGTCGTACCCGAAGATGACCAGCGGGCCGGTTTGGAATCGCTCCGGGAAGGGCCAGCAGGGGGGACCCACCACGAAACCCGCGGGGAGTTTCCACCCCACGCCGGGCGCGAGCCCGGCGTCCCCCGGGTTGAGCCAGTTGAGGTGCCATCCCTCCTTCGCGACCAGGCGCACCGCCATGCGAAAGCGCTGGCCCGGCGCAATGGCGCGCGCTTCGCTCACCAGCGTCGCCGTCACCAGCTCGTCATCGGTGGCGGGAATACCGGTTCCTGCAAGCTGTGCACGCGTTTCGCACGGAACGGCGAGTGCGGCCGCCCACATGGCCGTGGCCATGGCCACGCACGCAACTGGAACCGGGACCACGCGGGACGGCGCAGGACGGCGCAATGCGAATGGGTTCACCATAGGTTGCCGCATCATAACCATTGCGGCTCGTTCGGGCAACTGGCACGGAGGGTACGCAACCCGTCGCACTCATGCGGCCTTCATCGCAGCGGCGGACGACACGCACCGATGCGCTCTCCGCGGGCTTCCGCGGGCCCTGTCGGGATGCACCGGTGATCTTCGCCCCCACCGCTACCCCCGTGGCGATCATCGAACACGGCGCGCGCTACTTCGGGCGTGCCCGGAGCCGTCTTCGTATCCACCTCGCCTCGTGCACGGCGTTTGCTCGTTGAGGACGCCACAAACCGACTCATCATCGCCGAGCACTCGCAGCGTGCGGACGCCGTTGCCGCGGGATTCTCCGTGGCTGGCTCCGCCGAAGGAGCGATTCATGCCACGAGCCGTTCGCCGCGGAGCACTCTCCGCGCTGCTGTTTCTTGCCGTCCTCTGGACCCATGGCGTCGCCGCCGCCAAACCGATTCGCCTCTTCGTATTCAATGCCGTTCCGGACCACACCTTCATCGTCAAGATCAACGGGGTCGACCACTTCTCAGTGTATTCGGGGTCGGCCGGCGCGCTGGCGGTGGCACTGAATGCGGCGGTCGCGGATATAATATCCGTCGTGGACGACGGGAGCCCCGACCTCCAGCCCCCGTCCCCGCCGCTGTTTACGTCGCTCGACACCGGGGACCCAGGGTGCGCGCAGGCGTCCTGGGTGCCGAGCGGCGATCCCACCGTGGTGGGTTACGCGGTGTCGCTGGGGAGGAGCCCGGGCGAGTACGAGCGGGTCGTCGACGTCACCGCCGGTTCGTCGATAGACGTGTGCTCGCTCGAGCAGGGAATGCACTATGTGGCGGTGCAATGCCGCAACTATGCGGGCATGCTGAGCGCGTACTCGGCCGAACTCAGCGTTGAGATCGTGGTGGTGTCGGTGCTGATCGCGAGCTTCGATGCGCGCGTGGTGGACGAGGGGGTGGCGCTCTCCTGGCGCGTCGAGGCAGACGAGCGCATCGCCGGTTTCCGAATCTACCGCGCAGGGCCGGACGGGATCGAACGGCCGCTGACTCCGGATCTCGTCGCTGCGGTGAGCGACGGCTACGTGGATTCGAGCGTGCGGCCGGCGACACGCTACTCCTACGCGGTCGCGGCGGTCAACGAGAGCGGGGAGGAGACGCGCTCATTCACGATTCCGGTCGAGATTCCTGCGCTCACGCTGACGCTCGGACAGAACCTGCCGAACCCGTTCAACCCCGCCACCGCCATTCCCTTCGTGCTGGAGGCCACGTCGCGGGTGATGCTGCGCGTGTACGACGTTCGCGGGGCGCTGGTGGCTACGCTCTTCGACGGCGTCCTGCCGGCGGGTCGTCACACCGTCGGCTGGAACGGGCGCAACGACCGCGGGAGTGTGGTCTCGTCGGGGACCTATCTGTATTCACTGGTGGCGGGCAAGCAGCAGCTGTCGCGCAAGATGCTGATGGTGCGCTGAAGCGAACACCAATGAAGAGACCCGCCGCAATACGCGACGGGTCTCTTTGAGAGTATGCCGGACCTACTAGCGGTACAGCGACTTCACGCCGCCCCAGGTCCTCTGCTCGGTGGGAACCACACCGCAGTGTCCCGGTCCGATGACGCCGTTGTTGTAGTCATCCAGCGTCTGCGTGAGCGCGCTGGTCTGGCTGGGGTCGATGTACCCGCCGCCGACCGGCGGAACGATGAGGCCACCGATGAGCGCATCTGCCGCGGCGATCGCCGCGCTGGCATCGGTCGGGTCCGCGCCCGCCGCAATGTTGAGTTTTACCGCTATCAACTGGTGGGCCAGGCTGACGAGTCCGTTGCCCTGCACCGACTGTCCGAGAATGCTGAGCAGCTGCGCCTTGCTGTAGTTGACGCTGCCCAGCATGAGCGACATGACGGGCCACGCGCTCTCGTGGTTCTTCCAGAACCCCTGCGTGTAGGTGCAGTTGGTGCTCTCGGTGGTGGAGCCGCTGACCGTGTTGCTCAGGCCGCTTGCCGCCGCACCCGAGCCGTCGGTGGCGAAGGCGGTGAAGTGGTACTGCGTGCCATAGTCGAGTTCACCCACCGTGCCGGCCACGCCCGTTTCCTGGAACAGGTCACCAATCTCGATCGTGATGCTCGCGTTGGGAGCGAGCTTGAAGGTCGTGTACTGCCCGCCAAACGTGTTGAGCGTCGGGGCGCCGGTGAACGACGCAGCCCCCTGGCCGTTCACTTCCGTCTCGGGCCACACGAAGCCGCGCGACGCGAAGGTGGCCTGGTCCATCCACCAGATGGTGAAGCCGTCCGGAAGACCGCTCGTGCCCGCCGTGACGGTAAGTGTCTGCTTGCCGTGTCCGCTCTGGCCGACACTCAGTACTGGCGCGTCCACGACTGCCCAGGCGGCCGGAGCCAGGGCCAACAACAGGACCGCGAGCAGCGCGGGAATGCAATTGTAGCGACGGATCATCGAAATCCCTCCTGATATGGAGAAGAGTCCAAATTGTTTCTCGCGTGAGAAGCCGTCAACCACCGGCCACCCCATCTCACACCGGCCCCGCTTTGCTGTCTTGCATGGTTCGGAATCGGGCCCTTGCAGAGTAAGTGTAACATGGGCAACGTGTTACTGTCCATGCCAAAAAACACCCGGGTGGCATCTTCTGCCCATAAATTAAGAGCTAATTATCCGAATTGACGAAAGTGACGCCGGGTAGCAAACTAGAGGTGTTGGGACTCCCGACAACGGTGGCCTCCCCGGCCGCAGGAGACATCCAGCCGATCCCGAGTTCCCTGGCGGACATTTCAACGACGAGGTGATGTCGAGTTCCGCCACGGTGGTGTGGGATGCATCAACAGTCCGACAACTCCCTCCACGAGAACCGGTTGCGCGCCCATGCAGCGTGTATGGCCGGCGAGAGTGTTGCGATGATCGACAGTGCCTCGCGGACGCGTGCTGACGCGGTTCCCAACGGCGCCACGCGCAAGTTCACGTCGCGTCATCGAGTTATGGGTATCATTGTGCAATGTTTCACGAGCGGCACGAACCTTCCTTCTGGTAATTCCCGGAACCGAAGAACCCAAGGAGGTTCAGCCATGACCGTCATTCTCATTCTACTCATGCTCTCAGTGTTCATGACGCTCGACTACGCGCTTGGTCGCAGAGTCGTCGAGCAACCCATTGTCGCGGATCAACCCGATCCGCTGCCGATGCCGCAGACGGCGGAGCCGGTGTGGGTGGGCGGCTACCAGCTGCCGGAAGATCTCCGTTATCACCTCGGACACGTGTGGGTGCGGCCGCTTGGCGCCGACACGGTCGCGGTGGGCATGGACGATTTCGCGCGCCGCCTGGTCGGCAACGCACAACACGTGGCGCTGCCGGAAGCGGGTGCGCGGCTCAGCGCCGGCCGCCCGGCGTTCCGCGTGACCTCGGCCGTGGGGAACGCGGACCTGGTGGCGCCGCTGTCCGGCGAAGTGCTCGAAGTCAACCCGCGCCTCGCGGCACAGCCCACGCTGGCCACGGACGAACCGTACGGGCGCGGATGGCTCGTCAAGATGAAGGCGCACGACCTCACGAGTGGACTGCGCAACCTGATGAACGGATCGCTTGCGCGCCGCTGGACCGAAGACGCCCGCGGGCGTCTGGACATGCAGCTCGTGGCCCTGTCGGGCTCGGTGCTGCAGGACGGCGGCGAGCCGGTGGCCGACTTTGCGACGCACCTCTCCGGGGAGGACTGGAAGCGTCTCGTCAACGAGTTCCTGCTGACCTGAACGGGAGGGGCAGATGAGCAACAACACTAGATCCATGTTGATCGATATCACCCGATGCGTGGGTTGTGGCGCCTGCACGGAGGCCTGCCTGCAGGCGCACGACCTTACCACCAATGTGGACGACATCAAGGATCTCTCCGCCGGCGCGCTGACATTCGTCTCCGAAAAGGACGACCTGTACGTGCGCCGCATGTGCATGCACTGTCTGGAGCCCACCTGTGTGAGCGTGTGCCCGGTGGGGGCGCTGCAGCAGACGCAGGACGGGCCGGTGATCTACGAGGCGTCGCGCTGTCTGGGCTGTCGCTACTGCATGCAGGCGTGCCCCTTCAACGTGCCGCGCTACGAGTGGAACAAGGTGGTGCCGGGTGTCGCCAAGTGCGACTTCTGCGCGCCGCGCCAGGCGCAGGGCCTCATGCCCGCGTGCGCGGAGGCATGTCCGGAAGACGCAACCACCTTTGGTACGCGCGAGGAGATGCTGGCCGAGGCGCACCGCCGCATCAACGAGAACCCCGGTGCGTACTATCCGCACGTCTTCGGCGAGGAGGAACTGGGTGGCACCTCCATGCTGATTCTCTCACCGGTGCCGTTCGACACGCTGGGATACCCCAAAGCGCTTCCGCACGAGCCGCTTTCATCTCGCACCTGGGCCTCGCTCAGCCACGTGCCCGACGTGATCACGGTGGGCGGCGCCATGCTGCTGGCCATCTGGTGGATCACGAAACGCCGCGAGGAAGTGGCGCGCATCGAAGGGCCGGGCAGCTCAAACGACATGCACTCGGGAGGTGGTCACGCATGAACGGCATCAAAAAGCCGCGCTTTGGTTTCTGGAGCGCCGTCTTCTGGATCCTGGTGGGATTCGGAGTCGCGACGGCGTTCATGCGCTTCACGCGCGGGCTCGGATCGGTCACCAACCTGTCCGACAACTTCCCGTGGGGCCTGTGGATCGGCTTCGACATCCTGTGCGGTGTGGGTCTCGCCGCAGGCGGGTTCACCATCACCGCCATCGTCTACCTGTTCCACCTGGAACGCTTCCGGCCCATCGTGCGGCCGGCCATCCTGACCGCGTTCCTGGGTTACCTGCTGGTGGTGGTGGGTCTGTTGTTCGACCTGGGGCGGCCCTGGAACATCTGGCACCCGCTCATCATGTGGAACCCCCACTCGGTGATGTTCGAGATCGCGTGGTGCGTGACACTGTACACGACCGTGCTGGCACTTGAGTTCTCGGGGATGGTGTTCGAGAGGCTGGGGTGGAAGCGCGCGCTGTCCATCCAGCACGCGGTGGTGATTCCGCTGGTGATCGCGGGTGTCATTCTCTCCACCCTGCACCAGTCTTCGCTGGGCGCGCTCTACCTGATCGTGCCGGGCAAGTTGCACCCGCTGTGGTACACCGAGCGCCTGCCGGTGATCTTCTGGCTCTCGGCGGTGTGCGCGGGGCTCGCCATGGTGATCGTGGAATCGCGTCTCTCGGCGCGCGCCCTCGGGCGCAACCTGGAGGTGCCCATCATTCGAACGCTGGGCCGGGCGCTGCTGGGCGTGCTGGGTGTGCTGGCGGTGTTCCGCCTGCGCGACCTGGCCGCGCGGGGCGTGCTGGGGCTGGCGTTTACGCCTTCGTACGAAGCGGCGCTGTTCCAGGTGGAGTTCCTGCTGGGCATCGTGCTGCCGTTCGTGTTGCTGCTCTTCCCGCGCATGCGCCGGAGCCCCGGCGGTCTGTACGTCGCGAGCCTGTTCACCGTGCTGGGTTTCATTGCCAACCGGCTCAACGTGAGCATCACCGGCCTCGAGGCGTCGCAGGGGCACTACATCCCCGCCGCCGGCGAGATCCTGGTGACCCTCATGCTGGTGGCGCTGGGATTCGCGGCGTTCAAACTGGCGGCCAAGTACCTGCCGGTGTACCCGCCGTTGTCCGGGAGCGCGCCGCCGGGAACTGCCCCGGGCGTGCGCAACAAGTGATCGGAGGGGTGGTTTTCGAGTGAGCGAAAATCGCCATGAGAGCCGGGGGCTGGCAGCCCGCTTCGGGCTGGCGCTGTGCGCCGGAACCGCCGTCATCCTGGTGGCGGGCGGCTACGCCAGCCTCCGGCTGCAACGCTCGCACCTCACCGAGCTGGTGGAGACGCGTGCCATCGAGGTGGCGGATGTCATCCGCCGCTCCACGCGCGATGCCATGATGCGCGACGACCCGGGCGAAGTGCGGCGCATCATCGGCGCCATTGCCGATCACGAGTCGTTCGAACGCATCCGGGTGTTCGATGCCCGCGGGCGCATCACCGTCTCCACCATGGAGGACGAGGTGGGCACGCTGGTGGACATGAACGCCGAGCAGTGCGTGCTGTGTCATGGCGCCGACCAGCCGTTGACGCGCCTCAACGGACTGGATCGCACGCGCGTATTCCGCGCGCCGTCGGGGGATCGCGTGCTGGGGGTGATTGCGCCGGTGCACAACGAGGCCAGTTGCGCCAGCGCTGCGTGTCATGCACATCCGCCCAGCGTCAACGTGCTCGGCGTGCTCGACGTGCAACTGCCGCTGGCGCGGGTGGACGCGGACCTGGCCGCGTCGGAGCGGCAGATCCTGCTAGGGGTGGGTATCGCGGTTCTCGCCCTGCTTGCGCTGGCATGGCTGCTCACGTGGCGCATGGTGATCCGGCCTGTGGCCAACCTTACGCGCGCCGCGCAGCGCGTGGCGGACGGCGATTTTTCCGAGCGGCTGCAGACCGGTCATCACGGGGAAATCAGCGTGCTCACGGAATCCTGGAACGCGATGACCGAGCGGCTGGGTATGGCACGGCGCGACCTCGAAGAGTTGAACACCACCCTGGAGCTCCGGGTGGAAGAGAAGACCGCACAGCTGGAGCTGGCCCACAAGCGCATGATGCTGGTGGACAAGATGGCGTCGCTGGGAAAACTCGCCGCCACGGTGGCGCACGAACTCAACAATCCGCTGGCCGGCATCGCCACCTACGCCAGGCTCCTGCGGCGGCGGAGCGAGGAGGCGGACCCCGAACTGTCACCGCCGGCGGGGCAGGACGATGCACGCCGCATTCTCGCGCTTATCGAGAGTGAGTCGCTGCGCTGCGGCAACATCGTGCGCAACCTGCTCCTGTTCAGCCGTTCGCCCACGGTTCGATTCGCCGAGGAGGATCTGCGCCCGCTGCTCGACCGCTGTGTAATGCTCCTCAAACACCGCGCGGACCTGTCGGAGGTTTCGCTCAGCGTCGATGTGCCCGCGGGCCTGCCGCGGGTGGAATGCGACGCATCGCAGATTCAACAGATGGTGCTGGCGCTGGTCATCAATGCACTGGAGGCAACGGCGCAGGGCGGCCAGGTGATCATCGCCGCGCGAGAGGATGAACCGGGCGAGTGGGTGACGCTGAGCGTGCGCGACAACGGCCGCGGCATCCCACCCGAATACCTGGCGGACATCTTCGAGCCGTTCTTCACCACCAAGGAAGGGGAGGCCGGTGTGGGGCTGGGACTGCCGGTGGTGTTCGGAATCGTTACGCGCCACCATGGCACCGTGAGCGTGGAATCCACGCCGGGTGCGGGCACCGTTTTCTTCGTGCGCCTGCCGGTTCACCAGCCGCGCGCGACGGACGCCGAGTCGTCCGACAAGGAGGTTCACGCCACATGAACAAGAATCCCCCCCTGCCCCTCTCGATCCTCGTGGTCGACGATGAGCCCATCGTGGTGCAGTCGCTGGGTGACTGGTTCCGCCAGGATGGCCACAGCGTCGACACCGCGCAAAGCGCACGCGAGGCGCTCAAGCTGGTGGGCGAGAAGGACTACGACCTCGCGTTTCTCGACATCAAGATGCCGGGTGTCGACGGCATCGAGCTGCAGGCGCGCCTGGCGGCCGCCAAGCCGGACATGACCGTGATCATCATGACCGCCTACGCTTCGGTGGAAACGGCGGTCAAGGCGCTCAAGGCCGGTGCCTACGACTACATCTCGAAACCGTTCGACCCGGAGGAACTCTCGCTGCTGGTGCGCCGCGCCGCCGAGCACCGTTCCATTCGCTCCGAGAACGTGCGCCTGCGCGAGCGGCTGGAAGCGGAATCCGCGCCCACGCCCATCGTGGGTGTGTCGTCGGCCATCCGCCGCGTGCACGACCTCATCGCGGCGGTGGCGGGAACCGACGCCACCGTGCTCATCAAGGGCGAGTCCGGAACCGGCAAGGAGATGGCGGCTCGCGCCATCCATGCGGGATCGCCGCGGCGCTACGGCCCGCTGGTGGTCGTCAACTGCGGCGCGCTGGCCGAGGGACTGCTGGAGAGCGAGCTTTTCGGCCACGAGAAGGGCGCCTTCACCGGCGCCATGTACCGCCACAGCGGCAAGTTCGAGATGGCCAACGGTGGTACGCTGTTCCTGGATGAGATCGGCACCATCAGCCCCAAGGTGCAGGTGGAGTTGCTGCGCGTGCTGGAGGAAAAAGTGGTGACGCGCGTGGGCGGGCGCAACCCGGTTCCGGTGGACTTTCGCGTCGTCGCCGCCACCAACGAGAACCTCGAGCTGCGCGTGCAGCAGGGGGACTTCCGCGAGGATCTCTTCTGGCGCCTCAATGTGTTCACCATCGAGATGCCGCCGCTGCGCCAGCGGCCGGAGGACATCGGCCCGCTGGCGGAGTTCTTCCTGGACCGTTTCACGCGGTCGATGAATCGCAAGCCGATGCACTTCTCCGCGGAGGCGATGCGGGCGTTGCAGGGCTACGCGTGGCCGGGAAACGTGCGCGAATTGCAGAACGCCATCGAGCGCGCGGTGGTGGTGGGAAAACCGCCCACCATCGAGGCGCGCGATTTCCCCATGCGCGTCATCGAATCGCCGGAGCCGGCCGGCGGCGCGCGCTCGCTTGCCGAGGTGGAGCGGGCGCACCTGCTGGCGGTGCTGGAATCCGAGGAGTGGAACATCAGCCGTTCGGCGCGCGCGCTGGAGATCGACCGCGGCACGCTCTATCACAAGATCGAGAAATACGGGCTCGACAAGGCGAAGGCGACGGGGTAACGCGTCGTGGCCGACGGCAACCCGCATGCAGCACCGCCTCGCATCGAGACGGTCCGCTTTCACGCGGACGGGGGCATCGCGCGCGCCCTCGCCGAGGACATCGTGGCGCATGTGAGCCGTTGCCTGGTGGTGCCGTGCCGGCTGGATGCGTCTCCCTGGGACATCCGGCCGGTGCGACTGGGTGGGCGCGATCAGGTGGACGCGGACGGCCTGCTTGCCTCGCTGGCGTCATGCGCCCCGGGGGTGATCCAGGTGGGGCTCACCGGGCTCGACATCGGCCTGCCCATATTCACCTTCGTGTTCGGGCGCGCCATGCGTGGGGGGCACGCCGCGGTGGTGTCGCTGGCACGGTTGAGGCCGGAGCACTACGGCCTCGCGGCCGACGCCGATGTTCTCCTGCGGCGCGCCGTGACGGAGATCCTGCACGAACTCGGGCACGTGGTGGGGCTGGGGCACTGCAACGACTTCAACTGCATCATGCACTTCGCGCCCAAGGTGGAGTCCATCGACGTGCGCGGCGGCGATTTCTGCACCGCGTGCGCGGCCTCGCTGCCGCCGGATGTCTTTTCACCGCTGCACGGCTGAGGGAACGCGCCGGCGCACTGCCTATCGCTTGGCGGGCTTGATCACCAGGCCCAGCCCCTGGTGGCCGTCGACGACGACGCGCAGGGGGTGCTTGAGCCGAAGGTGGCGCACGTACGTCCCTTCCTGCTCGACCGGTTGGCCGGCGATCCACTTCCAGTCCACGAACTCACCTGCGTCGTCGTTTCCCACCGTGAGGTAGCTGATCCCGGATGCGGCCAGGTTCTCGAAGAAGTGCCCGCCCTGCGACGGCGCCACCGCCGCGTCCCGCAGCGGCGCCTCGACGATCACGCGCGCCGCGTTGATCTCGTCCCAGCGAACCGGAAGCCCCAACCACGGGTCGGCGGACCCGAGGCGCCCCACGCCGATCAGCACGTACGGGCGGCCCAGCTCCGCGAGCTTCGCGTTGAAATTCCCCAGTTCCCGCGCCGCGAGCACGCTGTTGGCACGTTCGAAGCGATCACGATCCACGACCACCATGTCGCTGATGTCGTCGCTGGCGCCGTTGCCGAGCACGCGCGTGCTGCGGCACACCAGCGTCTTCGCCGGGGCATCCTCCACCTTGAGGCGCTCGACTTCGCGGTCGATCACCATCGGCCGCAGCTGCAATAACTGGAACTCGCGTCGCGCACCCTCCGGCACCGACAGGTTGACGGCGAACTCGATTTCCACCGGGCCGCTCATGCCTCGCATACCCAGTTCGAGGTGGCGCTGGATGATCTCGGCCAGCGGAAACAGGTCGTTCTTCAGAATGGGGGCGAACGTCACCACGCGCGGGCCGTCGCGCGCGATGCCGTCGTACAGAACCCGATTTTCGTTGGAGTAGGTGGACGCGAGTGCGGCCAGCACGCCGTCGGCTTCGGCGCGCTGCAATGTTTCCTCAGCCAGGTGCAGCGGCCCGCCGGCTTCGCGCACCGCGTCTTCTGTGGGCAGCGCCAGTGCAAAGAACGTGTGCTGCGAGTAGCGCATACCTTCCTCGACGCGCGAGAACTGGATCTGGTTGCGCGGATGGCGCGGGCAGAAGCGGACCGTTGCGCCGCCGTCCGCCACCTGCGTTCCCAGTCCGATGGCGACCATGGCGATGCCGTCCTCGGGCGTCAGCGGCGCGGTCGGATAGAAGTTGTACGAGCGTGCGGCCCCCGCGAAATCGGGGTAGTAGCGGTCGCCGCGCTTCGCGCCCACCAGCTTTTGCACGATGACCGCCATCTTCTCCTCTTCCAGACGGTACGGTGTCGAGCGCAGGTAGCGCTTGGCGGATGTGTAGAACGTCGATGCGTACACGCGCTTCACCGCATCCAGCAGGTCGTCCAGGCGCACGCCGGGATCGCGGTGCTGGTTGGGAAGCATGAACGTGTCATAGACGCCGGCGAAGGGCATGAATTGCGAGTCTTCGAGCAGGCTCGATGAGCGCACCGACAACGGATAGTGAGCCGCAACCAGGTAGGCCCGCAGGGCCTCTTCCGCTGCCACCGGGAACCGCCCCTCCCGAAAGCGCGCCAGGATCTCCGCGTCGTCGTTGCACCGGATTGCGAAGCCGGCCAGATCGTTGAAATCGAGGAAGCGGTCGAAGACGTCGGTGCCCAGCACCACCGAGGGTGGGGTGGTGATACGCACCCCCGGCCACTCCTCCTCCAGGTTGCCGGCGAGCAGCAGCGCGTTCGCGAAGGCGAGGCCGCGCGCCTTGCCTCCCAGCGACCCACCGCCGATGCGCGCGAAGGTACGCTCGGCATCAAAGGTGTCGGGGTCGAAGTCGACCACCCAGCCCCGCTGGCTCTCGCGGCGGCGATCCCCGATGCTGGTCACCAGGTAGGAACGCAGCTCCGCGATCGACCCGTAGTCCGACACCTTCATGGGGCGCAGGCTGTGCGCGAGATCGAACTCCGTGCGCGCCTTGAGCCAGCGGGAAAAATCGTTGCGCTGGCCGTGATAGGAAAGGCTGCTGTCGGGCACCACGCGGAGTGCCTCCTGGAAGGTGCGCAGATCGTCGGCGCGTTTCAGCTCGATGCCATCCGCATCGCGGAACACGAAGTCGCCGAATCCAAAGTGTTGCAGCATGTATTGCTTGAGGTCGCGCAGCAGCGTGGGGGAGTCTTTGCGCAGAAACGACACGCCCAGTTCCGCGGCCCGCGCTCCGTTGGCGGCGTCGTGGGACTGCAGCAGCACCGGGATGTCGGCGTGCGACTGCATCACGCTGCGCGTGAAGTCGAAGCCCGCCGTCGCGTCCATGCTGCCTTCGCGCGGAAACGCGATATCGCACACAACGCCCAGAATGGTGTCGTGGTAGCGCTCGAAATGCCCCCACGCGTCCTCGTAGGTGTGGCAGAGGAGGATCTTGGGGCGCGCGCGTCGGCGCAGCAGTTTGTGCGCCGGGTTGACACCCTCGGCGATCACGTCCGCGGTCTGCTCGACGATCGCCGTATAAATGAGGGGGAGGTATGACGAGTAGAACTTGACGTCGTCCTCGATGAGGACGATCGACTGCACGCCTACCAGTGCGGTGTCGTGTTCGACGTTCGCGTGGTCCTCAATATTGCTGATGATGGCCAGCAACACGCGAAAGTCACCCTGCCAGACGAACACCCGGTCGAAAAGCGCAGCACGGCCGCTGTGCAGCAGTGCGGCCAGTTCGCGGCTGTCGTGGGTCAGCAGGACCACCGGCGTCGTGATGCCCGCGCTGCGCATCTCCCGCGCCATCTGGTCGGCCTGCATGTCGTCGAGGCGCAGCGAGCAGATGACCAGGTCGAAGCGCCCCGGCTCGGCCAGCAATGACAGGGCCTCCGCGCCTCTGGAGACCCGCGTGAGACTGGGCATGGTGGTGAGGCCGAGCCCCAGGTACTCGTTGATCAGGGATTCGTAGAGGCTGCCGTCTTCGGAGAGGGTGAAAAAGTCGTACAGGTTGGAGACCAGCAACACGCCGCGAACACGAAACCGCATCAGACCCTGAAAGAGCTGTGCGGAGTGTCCCGTTTCGAGCTTCAGGCGATTGGTGCGACCGCTTTCCATATGATCGGGAGCCCGGCGGGCCGTGGGGGCGCCGGTGGTGTGCCGGCCGGCGGCAGGTGATCCGCCGCCGGCCGCAACGTCGCAGTCACAGACTGCCAGAATGGGCTAGACGAGGCCCTGATCCATCATCGCGTCGGCAACCTTGATGAAGCCGGCGATGTTCGCGCCGTCCACGTAGTTGCCTTTGCGCGCGAAGCGGTCGGAGGCCTTCGTGCAGGCGCCGTGAATGTTCTTCATGATCTGCTGGAGTTTGGCGTCCACCTCTTCGCGCGGCCACGCCATGCGTCCCGAGTTCTGCGACATCTCCAGACCGGAGACCGCCACGCCACCGGCGTTGGCCGCCTTGCCCGGCCCGAACAGAACACCGGCGTCGAGGAACACGTTGACCGCGTCGGGTGTGCTGGGCATGTTGGCGCCTTCCGCCACCAGCTTGCAACCGGCCTTCACCATGTTCTCCGCGTCCTTCTGGTTGATCTCGTTCTGCGTTGCGCTCGGGAACGCGCAATCGGCCTTGTGGGCCCACAGCGGGTTGTAGCCGAGCTTGGGATCCGTTGGCGTGAACACGGCATTGCGGAACTTGTCCGTGTATTCCTTGATTCGTCCGCGGCGGTTGTTCTTGAGATCCATCAGGAACGCAAGCTTGTCGCGATCGATCCCTTCCTCGTCGTAAATGCAGCCGTTGGAGTCGGACACGGTAACGGGCTTGGCGCCCAGCTGCAGCAGCTTCTCGATGGTGTACTGCGCCACATTGCCCGATCCCGAGACCAGGCAGGTCTTGCCCTTGAGTGAGTCTCCGCGCGAGTTCAGCATCTCCGCCGCGAAGTACACGGCGCCGTACCCGGTCGCTTCGGGCCGGATCAGCGAGCCACCCCAGCCAATGCCCTTGCCGGTCAGCACGCCGGTGAACTCGTTGCGCAGGCGCTTGTACTGTCCGAACATGAAGCCGATCTCGCGGCCGCCCACGCCGATGTCACCGGCGGGCACGTCCGTGTTGGGGCCGATGTGCCGGAACAGTTCGCTCATGAAGCTCTGGCAGAAACGCATCACTTCGTCGTCGCTCTTCCCCTTCGGGTCAAAGTCGCAGCCACCCTTGCCACCACCCATGGGCAGCGTTGTGAGGCTGTTCTTGAAGACCTGTTCGAAGGCGAGGAACTTGAGGATGCCCAGGTTTACCGAGGGATGGAAACGAAGGCCGCCCTTGTAGGGTCCGATGGCGCTGTTCATCTCGATGCGGAAGCCGCGGTTGACGTGCACGTCGCCGCGGTCATCCTGCCACGGCACGCGAAACATGATGACGCGTTCCGGTTCGAGGATGCGCTCGAAGATTTTCTTTTTCCGATACTCGGGCCGCGCTTCCAGCACGGGTTCGATGGATTCCGCGACCTCCTGGACGGCCTGGTGGAACTCCGGTTGTGCGGGGTTCTTTTCCCGAACCTCGGCCATCAGATCGGCGACATAGCGGGATTCCTTGGTTGCACTCATTGCCAGCGGCTCCTTTCATTGCGGCGAAGATGGCGGGCGTGGTGGCGCCCTGAACAGCACGGGGAGCCATCCACGGCGGCCCTCCTCGGAGAGTAAGAGAAAAGGGTCCGGCTTTCAAGAAGGGGATCGGCCGGCTTTCCGTCGGTTCGCGAGGTCGGGCGGCATGCGCATGCCGATGTCCTGCCGCCCGCCCGGATCCCCCGTGTCGGCGGGCGCGTTCACCCATCCAGTTCGCTCAGGCGGCGATCGAGAAAGCGTCGCTCCGGCTCCTGGCGGGCGAGCGCCAGCGCGCGGCGGTACGCGTCGCGTGCCTCGGTGGTGCGTCCCAGGCGCCGGCACAGATCGGCGCGCGCGGCGTGCGCCAGGTGGTAGTCGGCCAGTTCGCCACCTTCGAGAATCGCGTCGATGAGTGCGAGCCCCGCCTGCGGACCGTCGCGCACGGCGATGGCGGCCGCGCGGTTGAGCGCCACCACCGGTGACGGTTCGGCGCGCAGCAGTACGTCGTAGATGCCGACGATCTCATCCCAGTCGGTGTCGTCGGCGCAGGGCGCCTCCGCGTGCAGGGCGGCAATGGCCGCCTGCAACGCGTACGGTCCCACGCGCCGCGACGACAGCGCGCGTTTCACCAGTGCAGCGCCCTCGGTGATGTAGTCCTGGTTCCACTGCGAGCGGTCCTGTTCTCCCAACAGCACGAGTTCGCCGCCGGGTGTGGTGCGGGTGGGCCGCCGCGATTCGTGCAGCAGCATCAGCGCCAGGAGCGCTATCGCCTCGGGCTCGGGGAGCAGTTCCACCAGCAGCCTTCCCAGGCGGATGGCCTCCTGCGAGAGGTCGTGCCGCGTGAGCGCTTCGCCCGAAGACGCATAGTACCCCTCGTTGAAGACCAGATAGACCACGTGCAGCACCGAGTCCAAACGCTCCGGCAGTTCGGCACGCTCGGGAACCCGGTAGGGAATGCGCGCGTCGCGAATCTTGTTCTTGGCGCGCACGATGCGCTGCGCCACCGTCGGGGCGGGGCTGAGAAACGCGCGCGCGATCTCTTCGGTGGTGAGGCCACACACCTCGCGCAGCGTCAGCGCCATCTGCGCCTCGGGCTTGAGCGCCGGGTGACAGCAGGTGAAGATAAGACGCAGGCGGTCGTCGCCCAGGCCGCCATCCTCGGAAACCTCCGAAGCGGTGGCGACGGACTCGATGTGATCGGCCAGCTTCACGAGCGATGCGTCGAAGCGTGCACGGCGGCGGATGGCGTCGATGGCCTTGAAGCGGCCAGTGGATACCAACCACGCGCGCGGGTTGGCCGGAACGCCGTCGCGCGGCCACTGTTCGACTGCGGCGGCGAAGGCATCGTGCAGCGCCTCCTCGGCGAGGTCGAAGTCGCCGAGCAGGCGAATCAGGGTGGCGAGAACGCGGCGCGACTCGGACCGGTAGAGCGTGTCCACCGTCTGCCGGATGTGCGTCGCCGCGTCCTCGCTCACCGCGTCCCCCACTACTCGCGGTCGAACACCATGATGGGACGCACCTCGATGCTTCCGTGGCGCGCCGACGGAATCTTCGACGCCACCTGGATGGCGTCGTTGAGATCCTTGGCCTCGATCATGTAGTAGCCGCCGAGCTGCTCCTTGGTTTCCGCGAAGGGACCGTCGGTGGTGGCAACCTTGCCGTTGCGCACGCGCACCGTGGTGGCGGTCTGCACCGGTTGCAGGGCGTGCCCGGCCACGTAGTGGCCGCTCTTCTGGATGCCATCGCCGAACGCCCAGTACTCGTTCATGATGGACTCCATTTCCGGCTGGGCCATGCCGCTGATGATCTTCTCGTCTTCGTAGATCAAACACAGGTATTTCATGATTGCCTCCCTGGCTGGGTTGGATTTCGGTTCCGATTTCAACCCCTGGTCGTTCGGCGGGGGATGAATTCGACATGCTGCCCAAAGAAAAGTGTGTGCCGGCGCAGAGGGGGTGCGGCCCGCCGCCGGGCTCCCGGTCAATTATAGTAGCAGACGAGACCGGAAATCCCAGGGGGCAAGCGGTCAGGAAACCCCGGCCACGAACGCGTCGACGGACCGCTCAACGCCCGCCCGCGACAGGCTGGGGTAGCGCGCGTAAGCGGAGTCTGGAATTGCCGCCACCAGGGCGCGGAACTTTGGGGGATCCACCAGCCCGTGGCGTACGAATTCCCGCGCGTCGTCGAGGTCCCGCTGGAAACCGCGGACGACCTTGGATAGCACCTGCGCGTAGGGGTCGTAGTGGTAGAACCCGATCGCGCCGATGGTATCGATGAACACGTGGCGATCGGCGGTACCCTTCAGGGGCGGCACGAAGTCTTCCGGACGCGCGAACTCGACGTTCATGTCGAGGCGCTCCTTGATGGCCTGGATGTCACGGAAGACGCGTTCCTGTTCCGAGAAGAGATCGGCATCGATGGAAGCGCGCCGCCAGCCCAGGTAGACCGCGGTTCCGCCCCCCACCAGGTAGACCTGGTAGCTCCCGCGCCGGGGCGCACAGCGCGCCAGCTCCTTCATGAGCAGTACCAGGCGTTCGCGGGTCAGTTCCTCTCGCATGTGGACCTCAATTCAGGCGGGCGCCCGCGCACGCGTCTGCGAACGACGCGGCCTGGCGCAGATAGGCGAGGTAGCGCGCGTGCGCCAGGTCACCGGCGGAAAGCTCCAGCAGTCGGTACAAACGCGTGTCCGCGTCCGCGAACACATCGCGGGGCAGGGGGACACCCTCGCGACGAAGGCGGGGTGCGGCCAGCGACACGAGCAGACTTTCGACGGTCTCTTCGCCGGCCGCGAGCGCGGCAAGGCCGGCATCGACGGTTGCGCCACCGGGAAGTCCGAGTGCCTCGAAGCTGGAATCACCGAAGCGCACCCGGATCCAGCGCCGCATGGCGGCCTGGCGGGCCACTGTCTTTCTCGTTTCCGGGGTCATCGCTTCGGCGCGTGCCTGCCCGCCGGCCCGGCCGTAGGCCCGGAACCGCTCTCGCACGGAAGCCGGAAGTTTCATGCCCCTAGTGTACTAAGGGGGTAAGCATATGTCAAGGGGGGGCAAGAGGGGTCGTGCTCAGGCGCAGCGGCAGGCGAATCTGTCAGTGGGGCATGGGCGCCGGCTCTCCGGGGGGCACGGCGCCGCCGAGAATGTGGCGAATGACGTCCGCGGCCGAATAGCCGTCTCCATTGTTGCGCACGAGGTCGGGGACGGTTGCAATGTCGTCGCCGGCCGTCACCATCGGGGGTTCAACGTAACCGTCTTCCCGCTGCTGCGGGTAGCCCGCGGTGGCGTTGAGCGCGTTGCACAGGCAGACGCGGCCCTCCGTATCCGCGATATCGCCGCCGCTTCTCACAAAGTCTTCCACCGGTTCGGCGGGACAGCGGTAGCCGATCGAGCCATCGTCCTTCTTGAACAGCGTGCGCAGGAAGCGCAGGTCGCAGATGCGTTCGCGCGCCGCGTACACGCGATCGTCGGAGAGCGTTCCCGCCACGCGCACCACCTTGAATGGAAACCCGGTGGGGGACACGGTGGTTGCGGTGAGGATCGATGTCCCCCTGGCGCACGCTTCCCGCAGGACACGCCGCTTCAATCCCGGGTCCATGCCGGATTCGTTGCAGAAGGCGAAGGGGGTTCCCACCTGAACGCCCGTCGCACCTTCGGCCAGCGCCGCGCGCAGACGTTCCGGATGGCCGTAGCCGCCGGCCAGCCAGAACGGCACCCCGAAGGCACGCATCTTCTCGGACGCCACCACGTCCTTCTCGCCGTAGACGGGTTCGCCGCTCAGGCTGAGGTGCAGCGGCCCGCGCGGCGGGGCGTTGTGACCCCCGGCGGTGGGGCCCTCCACCACGAAACCGTCCACGGATCCCTCGCTGCGTTTGAGCAGCGCGCTCGCGAGCACGGTCGAAGAAACGATGGGGACAAAGCGCGGGCGTTTCAGTTCGCCCATGCGGTTGTCGATTCCGGGGAAGAGACGCTCCGGATCGAAATGAATGACGAAGTTGTCGTCCGGCCTGGCACCCTGCACGTCGAGCCGGTAGGTGACGGGTTCGTGGTGCGACAGCCGGTCGAGCACCGCGGCAACCTGGATGGGAATGCCGGCGCCCATCAAGACGTAGTCGACTCCCGCCAGCATTGCGCCGTAGAGCGAGGCCAGGTTGGGCAACTGCACCTTCTCCAGCAGGTTGATTCCCACCGGCCCGGCGTGCCCGTGTTTTGCCAGGAACACCTCGACGTAGTTGGCGACGACCGTGAACCGATCCGCGAAGAGCGACGGAAGCACGGTGTGCGCGGGGGGAATCTTGTACGGGGTGTCCGGAGCCTTGCCGCCGGGGACGTAGTAACGGCGCAGGATGGTCTGCACGGATTCCGGAAACGGGAAGCTCTCCAGCGCGCGGCGCATGTGCCCGCCGGGGTCGCCGTCCATCAGCCGGCTGGCGATCACGCGGGTGAGCCCGGTGCCGGACACCACGCCGAGCTGGCCGAGTTGCGAAACGGCGCTGGCGAGGCGCCAGTTGGAGATGGCGACACCCATGCCGCCCTGGATGATCAATGGATCGCTCAACCGTGTGTTCCTGAATCGGAGGGGGCTCGTTGTCTGAGGTCCGTCACACTCTGAAGATAGTAAAAGAAGATTGGTTTGTCTTTATATATTTGGGGGCGCGGCGATGTCCGCCAACTTGCCCAGGGACGGTGGATTACGGGAGACCTGCGGGAGCCGCGCTTGCGATTATCCGAAGATTGCGCGTGATCCACCGGGGAGGCATATCTGGACAAGTGTGTCCGCTGTTGCTAGCTTGAAGGTGAACATCGGAGGGTGTCATGCGCCTGCTCCTTATCAACCCTCGCAATCCACTCGTCAATATCACCAACAGGAAAAACTACTGGAACAAGTACCGGGTGTGGAAGCCGCTCGGTCTCCTGGTGCTGGCCGGTCTCACGCCGCCGGAGTGGGAGATCACGGTGGTGGACGAGAATGTGCATGGCGTCGACTACTCCGGGCTGCCACGTCCGGACCTCGTGGGTGTCACCGCGTTCACGTCCCAGGCGCCGCGCGCGTACGAAGTGGCGGCGCTGTTCCGCGGGTGGGGGGTGCCCGTCGTCATGGGCGGCATCCACGCCACCATGCGCCCGAAGGAAGCCGCGGAACGGGTGGATGTGGTGGTCACGGGCGAGGCCGAGAGTGTGTGGCCGCGCGTGCTGAGCGACGCCGCGCGGGGAGCCATGCAGTCGCTGTATGCCGGCGGTCACGAAGACATGGAACATGCGCCGCTGGCGCGGCACGATCTGCTGCCAACCGGCTATGAACTGGGAGCCATTCAAACCACGCGCGGGTGTCCGCTCAACTGCAGCTTCTGCAGCGTCAGCGCGTTCAACGGACGGGCGTACCGGCGCCGTTCCATCGAGGACGTGGTGGCGGAGTTCAAGCTGATCCGGGAGAAACTCGTGCTCGTGGTGGACGACAATCTCATCGGCACCCGGCGGGATCACATCGCGCGGGCAAAAGACCTGTTTCGCGCGATGATCGACGCGGATCTCGGCAAGCAGTGGATCTGCCAGGCCACCATCAACATGGCGGACGACGAGGAACTGCTCCAGCTGGCCCGGCGGGCGGGGTGTGCCGGTGTTTTCATCGGCTTCGAATCGGTCACCGATGAGGGGCTGCTCGAGGTCCACAAGAAGTACAACATGCAGAAGGACCGCAATTTCAGGGCGTCGGTAAGAAGGATCCAACGGCACGGCATCACCATCGCCGGCTCGTTCATCATGGGGCTGGACGCGGATCGGCCGGGCATCGGCCTCGAGATCGCCAGAACGGCCAGCCGGTACGGCGTGGATATTCTCAATACGATGTTTCTGACACCGCTGCCGGGGACGGATCTCTGGAAGAAAATGGAAGCGGAAGGACGCATTGCCGCCGATCGCTTCCCGGAGGACTGGAAGTACTACACGCTCACGCTCCCGGTGGGACGCTACCGGAATTTCAGCCTGGATGGCATCGTGGGCGAGATGGACACATGCACACGCACGTTCTATTCGCTGAGAGGAATCCTGGGCCGCGTGAGCCGCAACGTCTGGGAGAAACGGCGTCCTGTTCTTACCCTGTTTGGCAACCTCACCTATCGCAGCAACCATCGCTTGAGCCAGAAGGCGTGCCGGGAATTCGAACAGGCGTGCAACTGGCTGCAGCCGGTCCGCGCGATACCCGCGACGGGCGCCAACCGTCACGCGCTTTGAGCCGGGTGACGGCGCGCACGAGCCGGGCAATGTCCGGTCGCATCGAGTTCGCGGCTTCACGCGTCATGACTCGCAAACGAAAATCCCCGGCACCGAGAGGTACCGGGGATTCTGTTTTTTTGGTAGCGGGGGTGCGTGATAAGCAGCGAAAGATAGATTTCCCGCCCGTCGACATCATCGAGATCCCGCTGGTTGCGCGAGGCACCGTCCTGGTGCCGCTCGCGGCGTAACCGGCGGGATTCTTCATTTCTGGGCCCACTGGGGCCCTTTCTCTTCTTCCTCCCCTCACACGGCAAACCGTGGCGCGTCGCGCCGGGATTTCTTGCGCGCCGCGGGCAGCTAGCGCCGGCCGGGCATAAACGGGCCCAAATAGGGGCCTAATAAGCTCCTAGCCGCGTGGGGTCGACCGGCCCCAGTTTCGGATTGGAAGGCGAATCGATGAACAAGACAACCACCAACGAGTCCAGTTCGGCCCAGCGGACCATCGACAGCTGTTACGAGTTCGTGGAGAAGCACCCCGAACTTGCGCGGCACGAGGAGCGCGAGCAGGTCTTGGCGGAACAGGGGATCGACGTTCCTCCGTCGCATTTCAATTGCACCGACATGGGCAACGCCGAGCGGCTGGCCGCGACCCACGGGGCGACGCTCCGGTACTGTCAGGCATGGGGTTCATGGATGTGCTGGGACGGGAAACGATGGTTTCGCGACAGAACCGGCGTTGCGGCCCGCAAGGCAAAAGCCACGGTGCGGGCCATCTACAACGAAGCGTCGCAACTCAACGACGGCGCGATCAGACGCGGACTCGCCAAGCACGCGCTCCGCTCAGAAGCCCAGGGTCGGATTGTCGCCCTGCTGGAGCTGGCGAAGACTGACGCTCGCATCGCGATCCTCCCGGAGGAGTTTGATGGCCCTGATACGCGGTACCTCCTCAACGTGCTCAATGGAACCATCGATCTTCGCACTGGCGAGTGCCGGCGGCACTCGCCGAGGGACTTCATCACCAAGCTCGCCCCCGTGACGTTTGATCCCGCGGCCGAGAGCCACCGCTGGGAAGAGTTCCTCGCGCGGATCGTCCCGGACGCCGAGGTGAGGCGCTTTCTGCAGCGGTACGTAGGAAGTGCTCTCAGCGGAGACACCGGCGACCAGTGCTTCGCGCTGCTGCACGGGACTGGCGCCAACGGGAAGACCACCTTCGTCGAGGCCTTGTTGGGCCTGCTGGGCGACTACGGGCACCAGCCGTCCTTTGAATCCTTTCTCGAAGCAACCGGACGAAGCGACCGCCGCGGTGGGCCGCGCGCCGACCTGCTCGCGCTGCGCGGCGTTAGGTTCGTCGCCGCCGTGGAGGCGGGCCCGGGCCGTTGGCTGGATGAGACCGTGATCAAACAGCTTACGGGAGGAGACACGATTACCGTGCGTGGCCTCTACGAGGCGATGCAGACATCGTTCACCACCGAGGCGAAGATCTGTCTCGTTGCCAACCACCGGCCGGAGATCCGGGGCGGCGACGAAGCGATCTGGCGACGGGTCCTCGAAGTTCCATTCCTCGTGACGATTCCAAATGCCGAGCGAGATCCGCGGCTCAAGGCAAGGCTGTGTGAGCCAGCCGAGCTTTCAGGCATTCTGAACTGGGGGATTGCGGGCTGCCGCGAATGGATCGCAGCCGACACAAACCGCCTTCGTCCGCCCGCCGCCGTCATGGCTGCGACACGACGTTATCAGTCAGACCAGGACCGGTTCAGACCCTTTCTCGACGAGCACTGTGTTCTGCAGGCGGACGGGTGGGTGTCGAGCCGAGAGTTGCGGGCTGTATACGAAACGTGGTGTCGGCAGAGCGACGAGAACCCAATGTCGGCGCGTGAGATGGCCGAGCGGCTTCAGTCCGTTGGTGCGACAAAGGATCGGCGCGGAAGAGGTGCGGCCATGGCTCGCGGGTGGCGTGGCATCGCACTGGCCTCCCACGGGGTGAAAGGGAACGGAGACAGCAGAGACGCTGGAGACGCGATATTGTCACAACCCTCCCTAGGTTCTCCTCCACGAGGGAGGTTGTCCGAAATGGGTGTCTCTGGTGTCAACGCGTCACCACCGGGGACGGAGCCGCACTAGAGATGCGCAGGCGACTCGCAGCACTCCCGCCCTACCAGGGTGGCAAACGCCGGCTCCTCGGGCAGATTTTCAAGTATCTGCCGCGGCCGGCGGAGGCACCGGTGTTCGTCGACGCGTTCCTGGGCGGTGGGAGCGTGTCGCTCTACGCCAAGGCCCGCGGTTATCGCGTCGTCGCGAACGACATTGCGCTTCGAAGCCAGATCGTCGGCGAGGCGCTGATTGCGAACGACCGCGTGACGCTGGGCAAAGAGGACATGACGCGGCTGTTCGTTGGGAGTGGCGACGGCCCGGGCTTCATCGAGGAGCACTTCGCCGACAAGGTCGTGACCGCGGAGCACGCCCGATTTCTCGACACCGCGTTTGAGAACGCGCGAGCAGCCGCGGGGGTGAAGCGATGGTTGTTGCTCCTCCTGCTCGTCAAGTACGTGTTCCGAATGCGGCCGATGGGGAACTTCGGCGCCCGGACGATCGTCCAGCAGGCGGCGAATGGCGAGTGGGAGGCGATGAATCCGAACTACGTCCGAGACATGCTGGTTCGTGGCGTCGCCGATCACCCCGCGGCCGTCGCCGAGGTGCTTCGCCGGCAGGTGAACCAGGGGGTGTTCTCGAACGGGCACGAGAACCAAGTGCACCGGGCGGACGTGTTCGAGCTTCTGGAGAACGTCGAGGGCGACATTCTCTACCTCGACCCGCCCTACGCGGGGACCTCGGCCTACGAGACGGCACTCCGCCCGTTGGACGCGATGCTGGAGGGCCGGCTCGTCCGAACCGAGGCAAGCCGGTTCAGTCGTACGGAGGGGATTGAGATGATGGAGCGGCTACTCGAGAAGGCGGAACGGTTCCCGGTCTGGGCAATTTCGTACGGGAACGCCGAGACAGACTTGGACGGCTTGGTGCGCGTGGTCGAGCGGTTCCGGCCGGTCGTTGCAGCCGAGGCCTTCCGCTACACGCACCTGACGGGCTTGAGCGGCGAGGCGCACCGGGAGCGGAACCGGGAGCTGCTCGTGGTCGCACGGAGGTAACGAAATGGGTACGGCCGGTGTCGAAAAGCTGACAGTGGTGGAGATTGGTGTCGAAAAACTGACACCGAACCCATGGAATCCAAATCGCATGAGCGAGTCGATGCGCGGGAAGCTCAAAGCGTATCTCAAGCGCGAGGGGTTCGTCGAGCCACTGGTCGTTCGGCCGCTGGGCGAGGGCTACCAGATCCTCGGCGGCTTCCACCGCTGGGAGATCGCGAAGGAGTTGGGCTATGCGACCGTCCCGTGCGTCGTGGTCGAGGTTGACGACAAGCGGGCGAAGATTCTGACCATCAACCTGAACGAGATGAAGGGGCAGAGTCTCCCAACGCTCCTTGCGAACCTCGTGCACGACCTCTCGAAGGAACTCGTGCTGGAGGACCTGGAGAAGCAGCTTCCGTACTCGCTGGACGAGCTCAAGGACTCGCTCGACCTCTTGAAGATCCCGGATGGGCTGGAGGACTTCCTGAAAGGGGAAGCAGAGCGGCAGGCACGCGAGCGGCCGCAGATCCTCACGTTCGTCGTGGAGGACGCGGAGACGGTCGAGCGGGCGATCGAGGCGGCCAAGCGGGGGCAGGGATTGGGGACGCGGGGGGCGGCCTTGGTCGCCATTGCGCGCGCCTACCTGGCTGCTGAGGAGCACGAGCGATGAATGTCAAGAGCACGCGTCTGCTCGTGAAAGAGCAGCCCCATCACCTGCGGGCCTTCGAGCACTACTACGGCCTCGGCGAACAGCGGTGCTATGAGCGGGTTTCTACTGAGTTCGCCGTAGCATCGAGCACTGTAAAGTTGTGGGCGCGGTCGTTCGGCTGGCAGGAGCGCGTACGAGAACGGGACCTTGAGATTGCGCGCGATGTTGCCGATCGAACGGCAAGCGGTGAGGTGGACCGCCGGAGCCGCAGCCTTCAAATCGTCCACATGGCGATGGTTCAACTCGCGAAGGCGATCGCGGAAGGGGACATACGGATGACGCTGGCTGATCTCGACAAGCTGATTCGGCTGGAGGCGTTCCTGAAAGATGAACCCGAGTCGCGGCATGAGGTGATGCTGAACGGTCTCGTGTCAAAGTCCGATGCGGAACTTCAGGAGATGGTGAAAGACGAGCTTGAGCGGCTCCGGCAGGTCGGTGGACAATGACGACTGTCTCGCGTCCGCTCGCGCGCATGCTTCCCAATAGTGACCCCCTTGTCATCGTGCCCGGCGCTGAGAGATCTGCTTTTTGACTTGACCGCGCGATCTGTCCCAACTACGTTCACGAAAAGCGACCGTCGTGTTGGATCAGCGTTCCGTTCGTGCAACCATGACAACAGCGTTTCTTTCTTGTCGGGCCAAGAGACGGTTCCTCGGATTCACAGTCAGTGTACTGTTCCTGGTGTCCGCATGCACCAAGCGCGTCGAGGTGCGAATCGACGATCTTGCGCGATCACCACAAGGGACTTTCTGTCTTCATATGTATGGAGATAGTACGATTGTTACGGACGATCTCGTATACGAAGACTCCGTGTTCGTACTTAACAATGTCATTGCAAACGGTAAGCGCACGGAAATAGAACCAACCAGAATTAACCTGAGTAGTGTCGCCTCGATTGAGGCGGTGAGAACGAACTGGTTGCTTACGGTCGCAATCTGGGGCCCGATTGTCGCGGCTGCGGTAGTTGTGGTGTATTGGATCTTCTTTGAAGGTCCCGGCGGTGGCCTTGAGGGGACCCCTTGACGTTCTCTGGAAGAGAAGCGGTGGGGCCTGGGAAGAGCGGTGGGCCGTCGCAGGGGATTTGTGATACACCAATCGTCCCACAGGTTGCGTTCTGCCAGCATGGTGATGACGGTCTGATCCGAAGATCGCCGGAGAATTCATTGCAAAAGACTGGATCGGTGTGGAGATTCCCCGCAAAGCTTTCTTGATTCTCGATGCAGCCGATCCAGTCGCCGCCGGTATTCCCATAAATGTCCGAACACTGAAGATCAACCTGTGGCGTTTCCGAAAGAGTGTCGCAGAAAACCGCCACGCCACCCGTATTGAACGCAATAATTGTTAGCGCGATCTGGGATTGTGCGCCCGAGGCGAGTTGCAGCGATGCGCCGTACAGCGCGAAGTTTGAGAAAAACGTGGATGACGAAATGGACGTGGTTGTGCTCATTCCTGAGTTCGAGGAGGAGGAGTCCCAGAGATATTCCTCGAAGAGGATGGGGCGCATTTCTCGGAACGTGTGGGTGCTTGACGGGATCATGGCGCAGATGGCGAACTTTCAGGAGGTTCTTGCAGAGGGAACGCCCGAAGAGAAGAAGGAGCTCATTCGGCTGTTTGTGGAGGGGATCGAACTGGACGTGGAGAAGAGAGTGGCGCGGTGCCGGATAAAGAAGTTCCCGGCACCGAAGGATCTCGATGCCGGGAAACTATCTTTTGGGTTGGTAGCGGGGGCAGGATTCGAACCTGCGACCTTTGGGTTATGAGCCCAACGAGCTACCAGACTGCTCCACCCCGCGACAATTCTTTGGAGCCGAAGTATCGCTTAGCGGGGGGCTCGCGTCAAGCCCCCCGGGCACGAAAAGCACGATTTTTTCCGATGTTACGAGGCTAATTCGACTTCGGTTGGGCGGGAACCAGCTTGTAGACCTTGTCCCCGGGCTGGATATAGCCGTAGCGCTCGCGGGCCGTCTTCTCGACATAGAACGGGTCGCTGTCCAGACGCGCGAGCTCCGTCTCCAGCAATGCGGCGCTGTGCTCGAGTTCGGCGATGTTACGGTCCAGGCTCGCGCGTTCGTGGCGCAACATGGCAATGCGGATGGCACCGCCGTCACCCAGCACGAACGCGTAGATCAGACCCGCCAGCACCAGGAAGAGGAAAAATCGCTGCACCGGCGCGCTCACCACCACCTGGTGGCGGTAGAAGTTGCGCAGAAACGGTCCCACGCTCCCGCCGCTGGTCACCACCGACGAGCCGGTGTGACGGGGGCGCGGTTTGAAGTCGCGAAAGATCCCTCTGCGATCCACTTCGTTGTCGCGGTCGTATTCCCAGCGCGCCATGACGTCCTCCGCTTGCCGCCCTAGCCGAGCGACGGGTACACCGACATCCCCGGATAGATCGACACCGAACCTAGTTCCTCATCGATGCGCAGCAGTTCGTTGTACTTGGCGATGCGCTCGCTGCGGCACAGGCTCCCGGTCTTGATCTGGCCGGCGTTGGTGGCCACCGCGAGGTGCGAGATGGTGGTGTCCTCGGTTTCGCCGCTGCGGTGCGAGATCACGCACGAGTACCCGTTGGACTTGGCGGTGTCGATGGTGCGCAGCGTTTCGCTCAACGTGCCGATCTGGTTGAGCTTGATCAGAATGGAATTGGCCACGCCGCCCTCGATGCCGCGGCGCAGTCGTTCCTCGTCGGTCACAAAGAGGTCGTCTCCCACCAGCTGCACGCGTTCGCCCAGCGCCTTGGTGAGCGTTGCCCAGCCGTCCCAGTCGTCTTCGGACAAACCGTCCTCCAGCGACACGATGGGGTACTTGTTCACCCATTCGCTGTAGAACGCGACCATTTCGTCGGACGAGAGCACGCGCTTCTCGCCGCGCAGGGAGTACTGGCCGTTCTCGTAGAACTCGTTGGAGGCCGCGTCGAGAGCGATGCAGATGTCCTTGCCCGGCGTGTAGCGCGCGCGGGTAATGCCCTCGAGCAGCACCTCGATGGCCTCTTCGTTGGAGCGCAGGTTGGGCGCAAAGCCGCCTTCGTCGCCCACGCCGGTGGCGAGCCCCTTGTCCTTGAGGTACTTCTTCATGGCGTGGAACGTCTCCGAGCCCATGCGCAGCGCCTCGGAGAAGTTGGGCGCGCCCACCGGGACCAGCATGAACTCCTGGATGTCCACGTTGTTGTCCGCGTGTGCGCCGCCGTTGATCACGTTCATGAGCGGCACCGGGAGCACGCGCGCGAACACGCCGCCGATGTGCTGGTAGAGGGGGAGGTTCATGGCCTCGGCCGCCGCGCGCGCCACCGCAATCGACACGCCCAGGATGGCGTTGGCGCCGATGCGCGACTTGTTGGGGGTTCCGTCCAGCTCGATCATGAGCTGGTCGATGTAGCCCTGGTCGATGGAGTCGAGGTCGATGATTTCGGGGCCGATGACGTCGTTGACGTGGGCCACCGCGCGGGTCACACCCTTGCCCTGGTAGCGGGTGGTCTCGCCGTCGCGCAGTTCCAGGGCCTCGTGTCGGCCGGTCGAGGCGCCGGAGGGCACCGCGGCGCGGCCCAGGGAGCCGCCGTCGAGGCCGACGTCGACCTCCAGCGTGGGGTTGCCCCGCGAATCGAGGATCTCGCGGGCGTGGACGTATTCGATGATGGTCATGATGGCTACGGTCCCGGGGAAAGAGGTAATCTGGACTGTAGAAACCGCGTGCGAAATGTGTCAACATAAATCAATTCCAGCGCTTGGGGCTCCGGCCCCGGCGCTGGTATCCGAACGGCCTCGCATGACATCGGGTTGCCCGTGTGGTGTGCCGCAGCGCACGGAGACCCGCACACCATGAAACACCGGTCGAGGCGCCAGCGGGCGTTGCGATACGGGTGCGCACGCGATGGCGCGGGCGCGGCACGCAGTGTCCACCGACACAATTCGTTGTGAAAGAAGAGGACATCCAACTCGTCGCGAGAGCGCGCACCGGAGACGAGCGCGCGTACCGGGCCTTGCTCGACAAGTACGAGCGCCCGGTGTTCAGCATTTGCCTGCGCATGGTGCGCAACCGCGACGACGCCACCGACCTGGCGCAGGAATCCTTCATCAAGGTCTTCGGCTCTCTGGACCGCTACAACCAGGCGTATGCCTTCTCGAGCTGGCTGTTCAAGATCACGTCCAACCTGTGTATTGACTACCTGCGCAAGCGCCGCATCGACACGCTGCCCATGGATCAGCCCATCGACGGGGAGAAGGGCGAAATCCAGCGGCAGTATGCCGCACCCGATCCGACGCCGGCCGAGTCGTTCGACCGGCGCGAGAAGATGGAAAGGCTGGAGTCCGCCATAGGCTCCCTCCCGGAGCACTACCGGATCATGCTGATCCTGCGCCACCAGGAGGACCTGTCCTATGAGGAAATCGCCGACCATCTGTCCATCCCGCTGGGCACGGTGAAGGCCCGGATTCACCGGGCACGCGAGATGCTCAAGGGACTGCTCAACGATGCTGAATTTCTAGCATGAAAGCGACACTTAACATGTTGTCAAATAAAGAGATAAAATATGTGCCCGCACCACACTCGAAACACCCCCGCGGACGCAAACTTTTTGGCGCCGTTTACGTAGATTCCACACGGTTACACTCCCGACGCACCGGGAGCAACCAGGAGGCAACCCCACGATGAAGCACGGGATCGCAGGACTGGCACCGGCCGTCCTCATCGCACTGACGGCCGTAACCGCCGTCGCCACCCCCGGCGATCGCGTCGACCGCGAAGAGAAGCGCACGGTCGCCGCAGCCGACAAGAAGGAGCTCTCGGTCAAGAACCCGCGCGGCCGTACGGTCGTGGTGGGCAAGGACGGCCTGAGAGAGGTGACCATCGTCATCACCCGCTCGGCCCGCGGACGCGATGCGGAGGATGCGGCCAGGCTGCTGGACGATCTCGAGGTCGAGATCGAAGAGCGCGGCGACCGGGTGCAGGTGGAAACGCACGATGACGGTTCCCGCAATCGCGGCATCTGGTCCTATGTCAAGGGAGACCACCGCAGCGCGTGGGTGGACTACACCATCGAAGTGCCGCGCGGATTTCACGTGACGGCTTCGACCACCAGCGGCGAGGTGCGTGTTTCCAACATCGAAGGCAACGCGGTGGTGGCCGCAACCAGCGGCGACATCGACATTCGTGCCATCGGCGGCGATGCGGAGATAGCCGTCACCTCCGGCAACGTCGACGCGGTGGAGATCGGTGGCGACGTGGAGTTGTCCGCCACCAGCGGGGACGTGAACGTCGACAAGGTGGGTGGCAAGCTCGAGCTGGAGGGAACCAGTGGCGACTTCCAGGTAACGCGTGTGGCGGGCAATGTGACCGCACAACTCTCCAGCGGCGATTTCGTCCTGGAGGGGTGCTCGGGCAACGTGTCCTTCGACACGGCCAGCGGTGACGGTCGCATGATTGAGGTGACGGGCAGCATCGAGGCCAGCACCTCGAGCGGCGATATCGAGGTGCTCATCATGCCCACCGCCGACCGCGTCTTCGACCTGAGTTCGTCGAGCGGCGATATTCGCGTGTACTACGTGCCGGTCAAGAACTTCGGATTCCAACTGGACGTGAAGACCGCCAACGGGTCCATCGAGGGCGATCTGCCCATCAAGGTGAGCCGGGTGGATCGCCGGCGGTTACAGGGTGTGGTGGGTTCGGGCGCCGCGCGCGTGGAAATAGAGACGGCGAGTGGCGATGTGACTATAGTGGAACAGGGCGAGTCCGCCTCGAAGAGCGGCCGCTAGGACGTTGAACGAATAATATGAATTGCGAAACTGCACAGAGTCTCATGCAATCGTACCTCGAGGGACGCCTGGCGACACTCGAGCGCAACGAGTTTGTCTACCACGTCACGGAGTGTGCGGCGTGCGAGTCCGAGGTCATCGAGTATCGCGACGTATTCCGTTGCCTGCGTGACATGCCGCGCCTGGATCCGCCACCGCGGCTGGGTGTGGCCGTCATGGCGCACCTGCACGCGGAAGGCCTCATTCACGAGCCGCGCTTCCCGTGGGCCCGCCGGGTCGCCGATCAGTACTTCGGCATTCCGACGCGCGTGCGTTACCCGTTGACGGCGGCGCTCCTGGTTGCGGTTCTCTACGTGCCGGTGGCGGTCATCCTCTCCGGCACACGGGGCTCGCTGGCCGGCGCCGCGGAGGGTTTCGCCCGCGCCATCCTGTGGGTGCAGGGGACCATTGCCTCGCTGGGCGCCGTGGCGGCTTTCGAGCCGTACGTACGTGTCACTCGAACCGTGTTTACTGCGGTGGCGGCCTATGTATCGCCGGGTATGCTGATCGCGGCCGCCATCATTGCCGCGGTGATCGTCATGTCAGCAACGCGCCACGGGCGCAGGAAGAGGCCCTCGGGTCATGCGATGTTCTCCCTATAACCGGATCGCCCTCGTGAGCGCCGTGGTGTTGTTCGCGGCGGGATTTGCCGTCCTGCCGGGCGCGAACCCGGTCGCGGCATTTACACCCCAGGACGTCGACACCATCATCATCGAGGTCCCCACACCACCACCACCGCCCGGTGTTCCCGGGACCGGTAAGAAGCGCATCGTTATCGGCGGCAGCGGTGTGCGTATCGAGGGCGAGATCAACGAGGACGACTCGTCGGGGTTCAACTACGACTTCACCTTCGGCGAGGTCCACCACAGCGGTGACGAAGACGGCATCGTGCGGGTGGGCGAGAGCGTGTATGTGGCCCCCGGCGAGCTGGTTCCGGGTGATGTGGTGGTCTTTGGCGGCAACGCCATCATCGAGGGCACGGTGGCGGGATCCGTCGTGGTGCTGGGTGGCGAAATCCGTGTGCGCAACGGCGCCGAGATCAAGGGCGACATTGTTGCCATTGGTGGAAAGATTGCCGAGGACGAAGACGTCATCGTGCGTGGCGAGAAGATCGTGGTGGCCGGCATCGCCACCCAGATCGGTGACGATCTCGACATCACCAGCGGCAAGTTCCGCGGCATCGTATCCGCGTTCTTCCTCTTCGTGGGACTGATACTGTTCTTCATCACCATGCTGTTCCTGCGCCAGCGCGTGGAGCGGACCGGCGAATACCTGTCGGCGGGACTGCTGCGCAGCTTCGGCGCCGGGGTGCTGGCGTCCATCGCGTTGCAGTTCGTTATCTTGATAGTGACCATCCCGCTGATCATCACCGTCATCGGTATTCCGCTCGCGGTGATCCTGTTTCTCAGCTACGTGGGCGTGTTCGTGATCGCCTGTACCGTGTTCGTCTATGCGGTCGGCCGCGCCATCGCCTCGCGCATGGGTTTCACGGGTGGCACCTTCGGCCGCCTGGCCATCGGGTTCCTGGTGCTCTCCATTCCCGAACTGGTTGCCTTTGCCTTTGACGCCATTGGTGACGGCCCCATCAGCGTCTACGTGTTCATCAAGATCGTGAGCGTGGTGGTGTGGCTGTTCGGCTACGTCGTCGGCCTGGGTTCCATTGTTCTGAGTCGTTTCGGAACGCGCCCGCCCGTGGGCGTTGAGCCGCCCGACAGTCGCGTCCCGGAATTCGCGGCCACCCCGACCACCTGACGGGGTTCTCCCCTCCCACCCGCGTTTTGGACTATCGCCCCCGTTTACCGGGGGCGTATCCTTATTGGGTATGCGATGTTCCGTTTCGAGAGGGGCGGTGCTGTTCCTCGTGCCCCTGCTGGCCGGACTCCTCTCCATAGAATCCCGTGCCGCCGCGCAGCGCTTCGAGAGCGAGGCGTACCAGTGGGCCCAGGGCCGCATGATCGACACGGTCTACGTCCACGGCAACACGCGCGTGAAGTCCATCGCCATCCAGCGCGAACTGGAATCGCGCCAGGGCGGGCGGATCGACGCGAACGCGGTGGAGCGCGATCAGCGCTACGTGGCCGACCTGAGCCCCTTCGCGACGGTCGCCATACACGTGGAGCCGGTGGGCGCGGACAACTGCGTAATGCACGTGGTGGTGACCGAACGCCCCGCCCTGCTGCTCAATCTCATCTACCCGGTGCTCGACTACGACATCAACACCGAGCGCCTGGTGTACGGGCTCAAGTGGTACGACCGCAACTTCCGCCGCCGGCTGGAGAGTTTCTCGCTGGACGCAAAGCGGGACAACCGCAACAACGAGTCCGCGTCGGCGTCGTGGTCAACCGCCTGGATCGGGTGGAAGCACATCGGCACCGGGTTGAATGTCGCGTACCTGAAGCGGGAGGAAGCGTCGTCGGAGCCGGGCATCATCGAACAGGCGCGGGGCGGCGTTTCGGTCTCGCTTCCGCTGACCGAGAGCCGCATTGCGTTCTCCCAGATGATCTTCGGGCTGGGGACGGCGCACAATCGCGTGGGAGTGCGCGGCCAGCAGTCCGAGGACGAGAACCTCATCAGCCCCTCCGTGGGATTTCGTTTTGATGACCGTTATGGGAGCCTCAAGGTGCGCCGCGGAACCTACTTTTATATCAACGCGGTCGCCAGCAAGGTGATCAACGGCGAACAGCAGGCCTACTACCGGGTTGACAACGACATCCGCCATTTCACACCGCTGGATGAGACCACGGTGCTCGGATTGCGCTCGCTCGCCAACATTCAACTGGGCGAGTATCCGGACTACATCCGGTTCGGCATTGGAGGCGCGGGAGGGATCCGCGGCTACGAGCAGAGCGACTTCCGTTCCGCGCACCGCTGGATCCAGTCGCTGGAGCTGCGCATCATGCCATGGCCGAAGTTGCTCTACCGGGTGCCGTTCCTCGGGATCACCGACTTCCAGTTCGGGCTGGTGGCCTTCGTCGACACCGGCATCGGCTGGACCACGCCGGAGGAGTTCAAGTACGACAACTTCCACAGCGGCTTCGGCGTGGGCCTGAGGCTCTTCTCTCCCATCCAGGACGTGCTGCGGGTGGACCTCGCGTCCGGCGCGCGGGGCGGGATCCGTCCGTACTTTAGCGCCGGCAGCAACTTCTAGCCCCTCGGCCGGGTTTTCCCCGCGCCGTACCCGCGTGTCTCATTCGACCCGCCGCTGGGTGGCGTGACCCATCAGCCCGGTTAACGAATGAGTAAAACCTCCCAACTTGACCACTGACAACGGCTTTGCGCCATGGTTTCGAGCCGGGTCTGATGGAAATCGTCTCCATCGGCGCGCCCGCCCCCGCCATCTTAACGCCAAATTTAACAGCGAGTTGAACCCGCTCCCGGGAGGGCTTCTCCCGCGCTCTCGTCGGCCCCGGCCAGGAACCCGCCACCCGGGGAATATCGAATGCAGAACACTGGTTGGGAGGAGAATTGAGGGTTTAGCGGATGAAACTCGGTATGGCGCATTTCTTGGCTCGAACGGCGATCGCAGGAGCGGTGGCGCTGGCCACCCACGCGACCCCGGCCGGTGCCGCTGCGACCCGGGTGGACCTGCACAACGGTCTCTCGGTGACCGTCTACGACGCGGGCTATCTGGCCACGCGCGTAACCACCCTGGACGGCAACCCCGCCATCCGCCTGGACGACGGCCGTTACGTGCCGGTCATCACCGACATCAACGATCCGTCGATCTGGAACAAGGGGGACGGGACGTTTCATCCCTTCACGGCGGAAGCGGCGCTTGGCGCTCTGCGGGAACTCCACCACCCGTCGCTGAATCTCAACGTTCGCGTCTACCTGCTGCCGTACCCGCGGCGCAATGTGCTGGTGAGCTCCACCAGTGGCGCCGATGTGTTTCTCAGTCCGCACGTGCTGGACATCGATCCCTCGGTGGCGGCGTACATCGTCACGCACGAACTGGGCCACGTGTTCCACAATCGCTACATGCCCTCCGGCTCGGCGGCGTGGGACGAGTACCGGCAGCTGCGAGGCATCTCCGACCCGTCGCGCTTCCATGACACCGCCAGCCACGCCTACCGGCCCCGCGAGATCCTGGCCGAGGACTTCCGCGTTCTGTTCGGCGGGGAAGACGCGCGCCTCGACGGCCGCGTTGAGAATGTCGAGATCGCGATGCCCGAGACGGTGGCGGGCCTGGAGAGTTTCTTCATTCGCGTGGCGCGCACCACGGTGGTGTCGCGCACGCCGGTGATTGCGGCATCGAGTTATCCCAACCCGTTCAATCCCGATACCGAGATCCGCGTGAGCATGCCCATGGAACTCGCCGATGGCAACGCGCCGGTGGCGGTGCGCATCTACTCGGTAACCGGGGCATTGGTGAAGGATCTGTACGCCGGCCGCGCGGCGGGCGATTTTGTGGTGCGCTGGGATGGAACCGACCGCGCGGGCAACGTGGTGGCGAGTGCCACCTATTATGCGGCGGTGCAGGTGGGGGACGCGCGAGAAACGGTTCGCCTGCTCCTGCTCAAGTGACGATTGTCTCCCCGGCAATGCCTGTGGCGGGGGCGCTTACATTCTCCTCCCCGACTGGTCAAGCTGCCCCTTCCACAGGCCTCTTCTTGTCGTTCAGGGAAAGATTCCACAGCTGACCACACGCGGCGTCGATATCGACACCGCGGCTGCGGCGCACGGTCACGGCCGGCGCCACCGGCAGCAGCCGCGCGGCGAAACGGTCGATGGCCGCCTCGTCCGGGCGGGGGAAGGGGTCCTGGCGGCCGGGGTTGTAAGGAATGAGGTTCACCTTGAAGGGCTGCCGGTGCACGCGGCGGCCCAGTTGGTCGGCGTCGGCGTCGTCCATGGTGAGTCCGGGTATCAGCACGTACTCCAGCGTGACGCGCCGCTTGCCGGAACGCGCGAAGTAGCGCGCGGCGTCGAGCAGTTCGTCTATGGAGAAGCGTGACGCCTTCGGCATCAGCTTCGCGCGCTTCTCGTCGTTGGGCGCGTTGAGCGAAAGCGCCAGCGAGCACTGCGCGTCCGAGTCCGCCAGCTCACGAATACGCTCCGGAAAACTCGACGTCGACACGGTGATGCGCTTCTCGCCCAGGTTCAACCCGGCGGGATCATTGATGGTGCGGATGGCGTCGACCACCGCGGGGAGATTGAGCAGAGGCTCGCCCATGCCCATGAAGACGATGTTGATCTTGCGCGACGGCGGACCGGCCTCGCGCTTGAGCACGCACACCTGGTCGATGATCTCGCCCGCCGTGAGATTGCGCCGGAAGCCGCCCCTCGCCGTCTCACAGAACACACAGTCGAGCGGACATCCCACCTGCGAGGACACGCACGCGGTGCTGCGCCGGTCGTAGTGCATCAGCACCGATTCGATGCGGTTGCCGTCGGGAAGCTGGAAGAGAAACTTGCGCGTGCCGTCGACGGCGGACTGCTGCACCGAGACCGCCTGGATGCTGCGTACCAGCGCGGCTGCGCCGAGCTGCTCGCGAAACGGCGCCGGCAGGTCGCTCATGCGCGCGATGTCGTCCTCCAGGCGGCCGTACATCCAGGTGGTAAGCTGCCGGCAGCGGTACTCGGGTTCACCGCTGGCGAGGACCAGCTCGCGCAAGTCGGTGAGGGACAGGTTTCTCAGGTGGGTCATCGGCATGGCTTTGCGGCGCTCAGTTTGGCGTAGCCTGAATGATAGGCAATATGGTATCCGTAAAAAAGCCCCAATCTTATTGTGTTCTAACGGATTGCATCCATGCCCAGAACCATTCTGATCGCCGATGACGAGCAGGGAGTGCGCAACTCGCTGCAGCGCCTGCTCGAGTTCGAGTCCTACCGGGTGGTGATGGCCACCGACGGACCCTCGGCCCTGGCCGCGGTGCGCGATCGCCCCATCGACCTTGCCCTGGTCGACATCAAGATGCCGGGGATGGACGGGCTCGAAGTGCTTGCGCAGCTGCACTCGGACCAGCCGCAGCTGCCGGTGGTGATCATCTCCGGTCACGGCACCATCCAGACCGCGGTGGAGGCCACCCGGCTGGGGGCGTTCGACTTCGTCGAGAAGCCCATCGACGCAGACCGCCTGCTGCTGGTCATCCGCAACGGGCTCGCCCAGCGCCGGCTGCTCAAGGAAAACGTCACGCTCAAGGCCGCGGTCCGCCAGAAGACCCAGATCGTCGGCCGGCACCCCGAGATTCAGAAGATCATGGAAACGATCCGCAAGGTCGCACCCGCCAACGCGCGCGTGCTGATCATGGGGGAGAACGGGACCGGTAAGGAGATGGTCGCCCGGGCGCTGCACGAGCTGAGCCCGCGGGCCGAGGAGCCGTTCGTGGAGGTAAACTGCGCGGCCATCCCCGAGGAACTCATCGAGAGCGAGCTGTTCGGCCACGAACGCGGGGCCTTCACGGGTGCCGTGGGCCGGCGGGTGGGCAAGTTCGAGCTTGCCGACGGCGGGACCCTCTTTCTGGACGAGGTGGGGGACATGAGCCTCAACGCCCAGGCCAAGGTGCTGCGCGTGCTGCAGGAGTCGGTCTTCGAACGGGTGGGTGGAACCGAGACCATGCGGGTGGACGTGCGCGTGATCGCCGCCACCAACAAGGACCTGCTCAAGGCGAGCAGGGAGGGGAGCTTCCGCGAGGATCTGTTCTACCGGCTCAACGTGGTACCCATTACGGTACCCCCCTTGCGCGAGCGGGCCAGCGACATCCCCACCCTGGTGGAGTATTTCTTGCAGCAGACCGCGACGGAACTGGGCCAGGCGCCGCGCAAGGTCTCCCGGGCCGCCATGGAGCGGCTGCAGGAGTACGCCTGGCCGGGTAACGTGCGTGAATTGAAGAACATGGTTGAGCGGCTGGTGATCCTGTCCTCCGGGGCGTCCATCGAGGTCTCCGACCTGCCGGACCTGGCCGCGGCGGAGAAATCCGAGGGAAGGTATTTTGATATAGCAACTTACACCGAGTTTCGGGACGCCGTGGAGAAGGAGTTCCTGGAGCGCAAGCTCCGCCTTTTCAATCACAATGTGAGCAAGACGGCCCGGCGCCTGGGGATGCAGCGCAGCAACCTGTACAAGAAGCTCGAGAAGTTCGGAATACCATACAAAAGTGGCCGTGACGACGAGGCGGAGGAAGGGGAAAACTGATTGACGGCAAACGGGTTTCGCGATTATATTCAAACGTCAGTGTTATATGCCCCGTGAGGCGTTCTCGTGTCGAGGAAGGAGATGGTTCAGGTATGAAGCGGGCGGCGATTTTCATCATCGTGGTCGCCACTCTCGTGCTGGTTGGCTATCCTTCCGCCCCCTCGCTCGCCGACACTCCGAATTCCGTTTCCACAGGCAAGTCTTCCTCCTCCGGCGTGGTCACAATCGCGCCCGGCGGTTCCGTTTTGAGCGGTTCGGGAGACTCCGGTGGGGGTTCGAATGAGGGCGATGCCGACGGGTTGTCGGGACTGAAGGGTCGTCCCCCGGTTGCTACGTCCAGCGAAGCTTCCGCAGGGGTCGCGAGAGTCATGATGATGTTGGAGCAATGGTGGAAGTTCATGGTGTGGAGCCGGTAAACGACTTCGAACCATAGGAAGCGGTTCGGAATCGTTTTACCCTAACCGTCAACCACTTACTCGAGGATTCAATGTCCGACGCACGGGACGAGAGAGAGTGGCTGGAGAAGGGACGTCGCGATAAAACGCGCGACTCGATTTGCTCGCCTGGTGAGGAGATCGGGGAGATGCACTTCGCGACGGAGAATTTCTCCACGGCTCTGGAATACTTCCGGGGTGCGCTTGAGCAGACGGACCTTCCGGACTATCCGGATCGATTCCGTCTGCTCACCCGCATCAGCGATTGTCATCGGAAGCGCGGCGACTACCCGTCGGCGCGCCAGTGCCTCGAAGATGCCCGCGCCCTTCCGGTAGCGCTTCCGGAAGAGGCCGTGGGCCGCATCGAATACCGCGAAGGGTACCTGCTCCTGTGGCAGGGCGCCTATGACGCGGCCCTCAAGACAGCCTTCGGAGCCTACCGCCGACTCAAGCGGTCGCAGTCGCACTCCGAAGTCGCGTACGTTCAACTCCTCGTGGCCAACTGCTACCAGCGCCTGGGTCTGGTGACCGAGGCGGAGGAGTTCTTCATGGACGCGCTGTCGTCCTACCGCCGCGCCGAGGATCGCGTCGGTATCGCTTACGTCTATAATAGCCTCGGACTGCTGCACAAGAACGCGTGCCGCTGGACGCGCGCACTCGCGTCGTTGTCAAAGTCGCTCGACATCGCCAAGACCCTCGGCCTGTCGCAACACCTCATCGTGGTGCAATTGAACATCGGCGTGGTACACGCCAAGCTGCGCCGTTTCGAGGATGCCATCAGCGCCTTCGACGCGGCCGCGGCGAGCGCAGAGCGTTTTGGCGACCAGGCGAGTCTTACCCGCGCCCTGCTCATGCTGGGGCGCACCCAGGTGGCGCGCGGTGCTCTGGGCAGGGGCGAGAAGGCGCTGCTGCGTGCGCAGGCGATGGCGGTCGAACTGGGTTACGAGCGCGAGGCCGCGCTGGCCGACGAGTACATCGGCGAACTGATGATGGCGCGCAACGATCTTTCCGGCGCCCGCGCCAACCTGGTGGCGGCGCTCGACCGCGCGCGCCGGCTTTCGCCCGAGGGTGACGTGGTGGCGGAGTGCCTGCGGCGCATGGCCGACGTTCAGTATCGGCTCGGGCAGCCCAACGACGCGCTGGCGTCAATCGAAGAGGGCCTGCGCATCGCCACGTCGTGTGGCGAGCTGTATGAGATTGGATTCTTCCACCGTGGCCGCGCACTGTGCCGCGCACGGCTGGGAGAGATGGAAGGCGCCAGCGAGGCCATGCTGGCCAGCATCGCCACGTTCGCCGAACAGGGCAACGCCTTCGAAAAGGTCGTGAGCCAGCAGTTGCTGGCCCGCATTTGCACCCGCATCCGCTCCGAGGCCGCACTCCTGCGCGCCAAGTCGCAGCTGGCCGACAGCGTGGTGGAGCTGGGCAACGTCGACGAGCCGCACGAGTTCATCGTCTCCCAGGTTCTCCTGGCGGGCGTCGAACGGCGTCTGGGTAATCTCGACGAGGCGCTGCTCGCGGTGTACGAGGCCGACCGCGTCGCCTCCGAAGAAGACAACGCGCGCTTCCGCCGAGCGCTGGGCGCGCTGCGCCGCCGCGTGGAGGGGCAGATGTCCAACGCGACGCGGCGCGTGCTCGATCAGTTCTCCGTGCTCGGTGAGATGCAGAGCGGTGCGCGTTCGCGCGAACAGCTCGCCAAGGGACTCGACTCGACCCTGGCGCTGATCGTCGAGAAGCTCGGGGCGCAGGGTGGTTTCATTGCCGTGCCCGCTACCAAGGGCAAGGCGCTGCAAATCATCAGCCGCCAGGGCATGACCGCCAAGGACGCGCAAGCGGTCGAGTCGTGGTACGGAAAACGGGCAGACCGCGGTACCGTGATCGTGGCCGACATCGCCGGCGATCCCGCGGTGGCGGATCTGCGCGAGCGCCTGTCGCTGCGCGGTACGCTCCTGGTTCAGGATCTCGGCTTCGAGCGCGAGGGCCTGGGCGCGCTGTGCGTGTTCAAGGAGGCCGATGGCCCGGTGGGCCAGGACGACCTGCACTTCGTGGCCGCGTATTCGAGCATCATCTCGCTTTCGGTGTACGAACTGCTGCGCACCGAGGAACGCGGCCGCGCCGCGCGCCCGCGCACCAACGCCGGCAAGGGCTTCGAGAGCATCGTCACCGACAACCGCGAGATGATCCACCTGCTCAACCTGGCCGAGCGCGTGGCGCATTCCGACGCCACGGTTCTGCTGCAGGGTGAGACGGGAACCGGTAAGGGACTCATCGCCTACGCGGTCCATCTGCTCAGCGAGCGGAGGGACCGCGCGTTCGTGCACGTCAACTGCGCCGCGCTGCCCGAGCACCTGCTCGAATCAGAGCTGTTCGGCCACGTGCGCGGCGCGTTCACCAACGCGTACTTCGACAAGGACGGCCTCTTGATCGAGGCCAACGGCGGGACCATCTTTCTGGATGAGATTGGCAAGACCTCGCTGGCCATGCAGGGCAAGCTGCTGCACTTCCTCGACTCGGGGAAGGTGCGCAAGGTGGGTTCCAACGACCTGATGGCGGTGGATGTGCGCGTGGTGTGCGCGTCCAAGGGCAACCTGCTCGGCCTGGTGGAGGAAGGGAAGTTCCTCGAGGACTTCTTCTACCGCATCAACGACTTCCCGCTCACGGTGCCGCCGCTGCGCGCGCGCCGCGAGGACATCCCGCTGCTCATGCACCACTATATCGCCAAGCTCTCACGTGAGATGGAGAAGAGCATCGACAGCGCCACGCCGGAGTTCACCGGCAAGCTCGTCGAGTACAACTGGCCGGGCAACGTGCGGGAGCTGGAGAAGGTCATCAAGCGCGCCATCATCCTGGCCGACGACGGTGATAGCCTCGATGTGCGCCACCTCGCACCCGAGGTGCTCCGGGCCCCGGATCCGGAGATGGCCAGCGTTGCCGAGACTGCCACGCTGCGCGAGCGCATCGAACAGATCGAGCAGGCCATGATTATGGAAGCCATGCGCCGGCTCTCGGGAAACAAGTCCCAGGTGGCCACACACCTCGGGATCAGCTATCCAAACCTGCTTTCGAAGATCAAACGCTACAATATTCAGTAGCCCGCCTCTGCCCGGCCACCACGCATGGTGGCAGGGCCTCACTATTAAAACTTTTGATAACGCCCGTTTAGGCGCAAAACTCATTTGTTTACTTTGGGTTGCTCCCCTTGGTGGCCATGGTATACAAATGTTTTTAATAGTCGCCTGTTTGGGGGGGATCACCCGGGCGTGTGTTGCGCCCGCGCGGACGTCGTTAACATGTTATTTGTTAACACGTTACGATCGTGTCGGAAGCCTGGGGAATAACGTGCCCGCTTGGCACACGGGTTGCCTTAGCAATACTTCGGAAGTCATCCCGTGCGTAAATGAACTTCCATCTGGTGGGGGACGGATTCTTGGGGAGCGCAAACTCCCCAAGAATCCCGAACTAAGGAAAAACTGAAGCGCTAAGGAGAGATTACTCTCGACCAAAGAATTCGGAGCCTTCGGGCTTCCGGGTTAGCCGATGCCCTGTATACGTTCCTAAGCAAGCTGCTGGCTTTGCGGAGTAAGTTGATTTCGAGAGGTGGGGTCTCGAACTTAACGAAGGAACGGATCGGGGCATCGGCGTTTTCTTTCCTGTCTCAGACCTTCCCGCCGCCCTGCCACGCACCCCAGGTTATCCCTGAAAGAGTGTCCTCTTCTCAGGTCAGTCGTGTAACTCCCCGGGCACGAATCCAGGGCCGCAGCAACCCCTGAAACCGCCATTTCCGGCCTCCCTCGGGGCTCGGTCTGAAATTTTAACTGACTAGTCGACAATCGTTTACATGGCGTGCCGAGCCACCCCGGCAGGCTTTTCCCACCGCTGGCACATGGCTTGCGCTAGGGCCTGTTTGAGATGACGCACCACCTGAGCATAAGAAACCCAATTGACCGCGCCGTACGCATGTCGGGTGTCGTGATGGCCGCGGTGGCTGCAGTGATGCTTCCTTTCGTTGCTGGCTGTGAAGACGATAACCCCGTCGTGGTGGACACGCCTCCGTATCCACCCGACGGGGTCTTCAGCATCACGGGTGATGGCGTCGTGAGCATTTATTGGAACGCGAACTGGGAGGACGATCTGGCGGGGTACGTCGTCTACCGGTCGACCGATGATCCCGGGCCGTACTACGACATCGGTACGGTGCCGGCGAGTCAGACCTGGTTTGACGACACGGACGTCGTGAACGGACAAACGTGGTACTACGCGGTGACGGCATACGACCGCGCCGGCCACGAGAGCGAATTGAGTCTGGAGAGTGTGTTCGACACTCCCCGGCCGGAGGGATTTGGTTTGGTGCTGGTCGAACTGGGGCAAGACCCGTCGCGTGCGGGGTATGACTTTTCAAGTCTGTCAGGGACCTCGCAAGCCGCGGCGCTGGGCACCACGGATATCTACTTCGAGTCGACGGGCGGCGTGAATTATATCGCCAGCGCGGACCTCGATGTAGATATCCAGGATTACGGTCTGATCGATCTCGTCTACGTGGACTGGGCGCCGCTCGTGGGCTGGGCGCCATCCCACTCGGCCGAGGCGATCATTGGCCACAGTTACATCGTTCGCATTCGGGACAGTCAGGGTGATTACAACATGGCGAAAATCCAGGTGACGGAGGTCTCGACGACTTCGGTCACGCTGGACTGGGCGTATCAGGCGGTTGAAAACAACCAGGAGCTCGCTCCCATAGGAGGTGCCATGCCATGAAACGCACGACCCTGAATATGATGATTGCCGCGATCGCGCTGGCCGCGATCGCGCTGGCCGCGCCGACGGCGCAGGCCGACCCCCCGGGCATCGTGGTATCCGGACAGGCCGGCGTGCGGGTGTGGGTGGACGGCGGGGATATCTTCCCGGCGTACAACGACGTCTCCATCTACCTGCGGGCGGACCGCGACTGCTACGCGACCCTGCTGCTGGTGGACACGGACGGCTATCTGCACGTGCTCTACCCCTCGTCGCCGTACGATCGCGTGTGGCTGCGCGGTGGCCGCACCTATCGCTACAACGCGTGCGACGTGGGTCTCGACCGGCTGGACGGCGTGGGTATTGCGCACCTGTATGCGGTCGGAAGCCCGGTGCCGTTCGACTACTCCTACTATGGCGCGTCGGTGTTCGTGGGCGGGTTTGGATTCCGCGTCTACGGGGATCCGTATGTGGCCTGCCGCGACTTCTACGTGTCGCTGCTGCCGGCATCGTGCCGCTGGGACTTCGTGACCGTGGGTTGCGCGCGCTTCTACGTGCGCCAGTGGGTGCGCTACCCGGCGTACCTGTGCTCGGCCTACGGTGGCGTGCACGTGCGCATCGGTGACAACTGCCGCCAGTGTGCCGGCGTGTACGACTCGTACCGCTGCAACGTGGCGGATCCGTACCAGGCGCTGCGGCCGGCGCCCGCGAAGTTCAAGAGCGTGTACACGACGAGCCGCGGACCGGCCCCGAGCGGCCGTGTTACCGAAGCGCGGGCCAGGTCGGTGCAGCGCACCGTCGAGCCGCGGCCGGTGAAGAGTGTCGAGCGGGTGAAGGTCGTGTCGACCAGCGGGTCGCGCGCGGCCGAGCGCACCCCGGTGAAGATCAGTGAACGCAAGGTCAAGGGTACGTCCGCGAAGCCGGGCGCCGACAACGCGCGCAGCGCGCGCGGGACGACAGCCGTCAAGACGACGAAAACCGTCACGAAGGCCAAGTCCAGCACCGCTTCTGGACAGAAGAAGGGAGCCGCGAAACGGGTTCGCCAGGCTCGCTAAGACAGGGTTTGGTTGGCTGGTAGCGTCGAGTAGGCTGGTTAGGAAGCCGACCAGGTAAGGGGGAGTTGCGCCGGAGTAAGCGTCGATCAGGGGCGGCGAATTACGGGCGACAACTCCCCCTTTACCGTTGACCCGGCCAAGTATTATGGCTACAGTGGGTTGCGTTCCGAGTCCCCCCGCAATTGCAGGTCGTTCACCACACGAAGAGAAGTCCTTACGTCTTGAGCTTCAGCACCCGTCGTCTTCCGCGCCTCGCAGGCCTGTGCCTGATCGTGTCGGCGCTGGCCGCGTCGCCGTCATCGGGCGGGCGGCAGGTTCCCGCGTACCGGAGCCCCGATCGCCCCGGGCAGATTCGGCCCGTGGCACCGGTCACATCAAACGGCGCACTCAACGTTTATCAACGCGACCGCCTGCGCTCGCTGGTGACGCCCGCCGCTGCCGTACGGGATGACACGCTGCGGGTCCTCGCCTTCCAGGTCCAGTTCCAGGACACCCTCATGGGCGGCCAGCCCGGCAGCAACCGTCCGCTGCGGGACACCACCTGGTTCTCCAACGAACTCGAACACATGGCGCAGTATTTCCGCGGGGCATCGCGCGGGCACCTGCAGGTGGCGTGGACCATCGACGACTCGCTCTACACGCTGCCGCAGAAGATGAGCTACTACGGCTCGGACACCTTCGAAGACCAGCGCGTGGTCGAGCTGGCGCAGACGGTGATCGACCAGGCGGACGCGCGCAACAACTTCGCGGCCTACGATCACGTGTTCATCATTCACGCGGGCGCGGGGCAGGAAACCGACATCGGCGGCGACTCGCCCATCCAGATCTGGTCGAGCTTCTACGACATTGGAGACATCCGCAGCGCACAGGACGACCCCGCCTCGCCGGGCCTTGCCACCGGCGACCAGGTGGCGGGCGACCCGTTCTTCGTGGACAACTTCGCCATCGTGCCGTCGCACGCATCACAGGACTTCGCCACCGTGGGGACACTGGGAATCTGGTCCTTCCAGATTGGCAGCCGGGTGGGGCTGGTGCCGACCTTCGATTCCACCCCGGGTGGTGTTCCGGATTCGCAGGGGGTGGGAGCCTTCTGCCTGATGGGCTACGGGCTGTTCAACGTGAATGGCTTCGTTCCCGGCTTTCCGTGCGCGTTCAACCGCGTGATCGCGGGCTGGCTGGATCCGGTGGTGATCGATGCCGACCCCGCCGCCGCCACCGTGCGCCTCGCGGACATCAATACCGGCGCCGAGACCGACACGCTCTGCATCCGCGTGCCCATCACCGAGGGCGAGTACTACCTGGTGGTCAACCGCGTGCACGACGCCAACTTCGACAGCCTGTTCACCTTCGGCGATGCGGACAGCAACCTCATTCCCAACAACACCGACTCGCTGGAAGGCGCGGAGTTCGATTTCTTTCTCACCGACCTCACCAACCCCTACCTGTACCGCTACAGCCCCGCCTACGGGTTCGACGTGCTGCTGCGCCACACCGGGAGCGGCATCTACATCTGGCACGTGGATGAGCGCGTGGTGAGCGATGCCGTCACGAGCGGCTTCCTGCCCGACGACTACGTTGCGCGCAAGGGGATCGACCTCGAGGAAGCGGACGGCGTGCAGGACCTCGACCGTCTCGGCTCGGCCGCCTTTTCGCTGGGCAGTTACTTCGATTCGTACCGTACCGGCGAGGGCAACGAAACCGTGCTCGGTTCCTCCACCCAGCCCGCCTCGGTGTCCAACTCCGGGGTGGCGACGGGCATCGCCATCGAAACACTCTCTCCGGCCGGAAGCTTCATGCGAGTGAACGTGCAGCGCGAGATTTCGTACACGGAGGTGCGCGCGCGCTGGGACGCGAGCTCACCGTCGCAGCCGGCCAGCGTTGTGGACCTGGATGGCGCGGGTGACGCCGAGATCGTGGTGCTCTCCGACGACGTGGGCGTGTTCGTGTTCAAGCCGGACGGAAGCGAGTGGGTGGACGGCGACGCCAACCCCGCCACCGTCGACCCCTACATCGCCGCGCCGGGTGTGTCGTGGGCGGGGCCGCCCGCGTTCGCGGACCTCGACGGCAATCCCGGCGACGAAATTGTTGCGACCGCGCTCGGCGGGCGTGTGTACGCGTGGACGTACACCGGTTCCGAACTGGTGGATGGGGACGGCGATCCCGGCACGCAGGGGGTTCTCTACCAGGGCCAGCCGATGCTGACGCCGCCCATGCTGGTGGACGTCACCGGTGACGGGCGGCCGGAAGTGGTCATCACCGAGCGCGTCGGCGGCGGGGCGCGCATGAGCTTTGTGGACGCCACCGGAGCGGTGGTCGCGCCGGCTGCGGCCGACATCGCACCGCTGTGGCCGCTCTCATTGCCCGCTCAGCGCGTGAAGGCGCTCGCGCTCTCGCGCGTGACCGACAGCGGAACCGAGACGTTCGGTGTGGTGGCCGCCTGCACCGACACCATCGCGTTGCGCACCTTCGTTGCGTGGACGCCGGCGGCGCGCGCCGGGGCGGCGCTCGCGGCGCCACCGGTGGCGTGGAGCAGCACGCTGGTGAATGGCGGCAAGCCGGCTGACGTCGTGCCCTCAGCGCCCGCGGCGGGCGACGTGGACGGTGACAACGACGACGAGATCGTGGTGGCACTCGCCGACGGGCGCGTGTTCGTACTCGACCCGCTAGGCGCGATGAGTGACGCCCTGTCGAGCCGCCAGACAGGACAGTTGCGCGCAGCTGCTCCGTCGGACCCCGTGCTGGGCGACGTGGACGGCGACGGCGCGCTCGAGATCGCGCTGTGGGATTCCGAGTACATGTATATCCTCAAGTCGAACGCGCGCACGATGATCGAGTGGCCGGTGGTGATCCGTCCCGAGGCCGACGGGGAAGCGCCGGTCATCGATCCGGACCGTCAGATGGAGAGCGCGCTCGTGGCGGACATCGACGGCAACGGCGCCGTTGACGTGCTCTTCCCGCTCGACGACGGCACCCTGGTGGCGGTCGGGGTCTCGGGCGCGAAGGTGCGATCCTTTCCGCGCGTGGGACCGTCGGACATGGGCACGGCGCCGTCGCTGGCCCAGGTGTCAAGCGGCGTGTGGAGTCTGGTGTCGCTGGGTTCCAACGCGCTCTTTGCCGGGCTGGACGCCATCAACGATGAGGTGACGACCGATGACGAGACGGCGTTGTCCATCCAGTCGCTGGACGGTTCGGTGGCCGCCGCGGCCTGGCCGGTTTCGCGCGGGGATCTGGCGCGCACCGGGCGCTCCTCGGGTGGATCCGCACCGGCCACGTCGAGCGCCCCCTACGATGCCGGATCGTTTATCATCTACCCCAACCCGGTCACCGGCGACGAGGTGCACGCCCGGGTAGCGACCAACACCCGTGCCACGGTGCAGTTGTCCGTCTACACGGTGGAAGGCCAGGAGGCGCTCACGAGGTCGTTCGAGGTCAATCCGAACGGTCTGCCGGACACGCCCTTCGACGAAGTGATCAACGTGGCCGCGCTCAAGAGCGGTGTCTACCTGCTTCGCCTCAAGATCGACGGCGACAGCGGTAGTGGATCGCTGGTCAAGACGTTCGCGATCCGGCGTTGAAGCGAGTGCGGACGAGTCAAGGAGTCATGAACATGCGCTGGCAACACATTCTGATATCCGCCCTCATTGTGGCCATGCCCGCGGCGGGGCGCGCGGCCGACCCTGGTTCGGCGGGGGCGCTGTTTCTGCGCATCGGCGTGGGCGCGCGCGCGTCGGCCATGGGTGAGGCCTACACCGCGGTGGCGGAAGACGCGTCCTCCGTGTTCTGGAACCCGGGCGCAATGGCGCCGGTGCTGGGGACGAAGGTCACGCTGGCGCACGTGGAGTATTTCCAGACCATCCGTCTGGAGCAGGCTGCGGTGACCCACGAAACCGAGTTCGGCACGCTGGGTTTTCTGTTCACCGGCATGTTCATGGACGACATGGACCGTTATGACGTCGACCCCAGTGCGGTGCCGCTGGGCACCTTCGGCGCCTACGACATGTCGTTTGCGGTGGCGTACGCGCGTTACATCGTACCCAATACGTCAATCGGGGTCTCGCTCAAGTCTGTCTACCAGCGCATCGACGAGCTGTCCGCCACCGGCTTCGCGGTGGACGCGGGCATCTACCACACCTCCAAGATCCGCGGTGTCAAGCTGGCGGCGGTGGCCGGCAACCTGGGCACGCCGATGAACTTCGATACCGAGGAGTACGCGCTGCCGCGCTACGTCAAGGTGGGGGCCAGCTACGAGCGTGAAGTGGCGAGTATCGAGGGGCGGGTGCTGTTCACCTTCGACGCCATGTTCCCCAACGACGACGACTGGCGCCAGCACATCGGCGCCGAGTATTCGTATCGCAGGCTGCTGGCGCTGCGCGCGGGCTACAAGGCGGGCTACGATTCGCAGGGGGCTACGTTCGGCTTCGGCGTCAACTATCGCGAGCTGTCGCTGGACTACGCGTTCCTGCCCATCGGCAACGACCTCGGCGACAACCACCGCTTCGGGCTCGGGTTCAACTTCTAGTCGTCTCGAGCCGCAGCCTTCCGTTGCTGAGCCTTCCGTACGTGAAGTGCTCCAGCCAGTCTCCCACGATCATGAACTCGTGGCCGTCGCGCGTCACGTGCATGGGGTAGTGCACGTGTCCCATCACGAAGGCATCATTCCCGCGCGCAAAGAAACTCTGCCAGGCATGCCCCTCCACCGCGCGCGCGCGCTTCTCCTGGGGAACACTGAAATACTGGCGGCTGCCGTGGGCGACGCCGCGCGCAATCGCGTCCAACAGGTCGGGGTGAATCCAGCGCGACGCGCCGATCACCGCGCGGTTGCGGATGACGCTCTTGAGCATCTTGTAGCCGTAGTCGCGGGGCATCACCAGGTCGCCGTGGGCCAGCACCAGCTTGCGGCCCTGCGCCGCGATGCGGATCTCCTCGTGGTGGACGGTGATGCCGAGGTCGTGCGTGAAGAAGCTGCCCACCCAGTGGTCGTGGTTGCCGCCCAGGAAGTGCACGTCGACCCTGCGCCCCCGGCAGCGGTCCAGGGCCTCGTAGATGTCCAGGTAGCGGCGGCTCACCACCGAACGGTACTCGAAGTAGAAGTCGAAGATGTCGCCCAGCAGAACCAGAAAGGTCCCCGGGGCGAGCGAGTCGAGGAAGCGCAGGAAGCGATCGCGCCGTTCGGCCTCCCCGGGGAGGTCCCGGTCGCGGAAATGCGTATCCGCCACCACCCTGATATCGGTGGCGGCGACGGGCCGGAAATCGATGGGGCCGTTGCGCATAGCAGCTTGCCGGCGCGCTCCGGGCCGGCCCCGGGGATCGCGGCGGACAGGCGGACATGATGACCCAACGCGGGCGGGCTGACAACCTCTTTGATCATAGCCGTTTGCACAGAGGAACTCCGCACCCCTCCACCGCGTACAAAGGGGGTGACCAAGAGGCGGGTGTCCGGGCCGCGTGGCCCGAAACTTGTTACAAAGTAAGCTGGTTGCCCGCGCCGGCGGAGTGGGGACGGGGAAAGTAAGAGGTTGACACGGCGCCGATTCCGGGGTAGACTTTGGGTGCACTGGTCGAGAGTGCATCAAACCTTCGAGAATCTGCTCTTCAGCCAAGACCCCCTGCCACAGCTCCGGGTTGGACGACCGACATCGTCCGCGAACAACGAATGTCCGCGCCGCGGGGAACCGCGTGCGGCGGGACGGCGCGCCGGGTGGCTGCGCCGCAAACCACGGGAGACGACAAGAACGATGAATCTCAACTCCTTCGCACGTGTAGTGGGCCTTTCTGTGGGCATGGTGGCGGTCGCGGCGGGCGCGACGCCGGTGGCGGCGGCGCCGGCCGATCGCAGCGCGACGGTGCGCGCTGACGGTTCTTCGGTGTTCGCGGACGTGGCTGAAAAGGTTCGCCCGGCGGTGGTATTCATCAGAACCGAACGCGCCTTCCGGTCCGAGCGCGGGCAGCAGAACGAAGCCCCCTTCGACTTCTTCCGCGAGTTCTTCCCGGACGGTGAGCAACGCCAGCGCAACCGGCGCGTGCCGGGCGGCGGGTCCGGTTTCGTATTTGACGACGAGGGACGGATCCTGACCAACTACCACGTGATCCGCGATGCCGACAAGATCACGGTCATGCTCGATCACAACGATGACGACGACAGCGTGGGCGAGGAGTACGAGGCGCGCGTGGTTGGCTTCGACCGCCACACCGACATCGCGATCATCCAGGTCGACGGGCCTAAACACCTGCCTAAGGTCAAGCTGGGCGACTCCGACGCGATGCGCGTGGGTGACTGGGTGATGGCCATCGGAACGCCGTTCGGCCAGCTGCAGGGAACGGTGACGGTGGGTATCGTGAGCGCCAAGGGGCGCAGCGATCTGAACATCGTCGGCGGCGACGCGACGTACCAGAATTACATCCAGACCGACGCGTCCATCAACTTCGGCAACAGCGGCGGCCCGCTGGTGAACCTCGACGGCGAGGCGATCGGCATCAACACCGCCATCAACCCGTCCGGGCAGGGCATCGGCTTCGCGATCCCCATCAACATGGCCAAGAACATCATGGCCGAACTGATCGCGAGCGGGCACGTCAGGTACGGGTACCTGGGCATCGTCCTCCAGGAGCTGGACGAGGAGCTGGCCTCGGGCATGGGCCTGGACGTCAAGCACGGCATCGTGGTCCGTGAGGTACAGCCTGGCACGGCGGCGGCCTCGGCCGGCCTGAGGACCGGGGACGTCATCGTCCGGTTCGACGGGGACGATGTAAGGGACGACGGCAAGTTCCGTCTCATGGTCGCTTCCACCCCGGTGGGCAAATCGGTCCCGGTGGTGGTTTACAGGGATGGGAAGGAGCGGGTGATCAACGTGACCCTGGGCGAGAAGCCGGATGACCAGCCGGTGGCTTCGGCGCCCGAACCCGCCAGTGACGCCTGGCTGGGCCTCCACGTGGAAGACGCAACGCGGGGAGAAGTGCGGCGGGAATTCCGCCTGGATCGTGGTCAGACCGGTGTGGTGGTGGTGGACGTCGAGGAGGGCAGTCCCGCGGAAGAGGCGGAGATCATGCCCGGGGACGTGATTACGGAAGTGTATTCACACGAAGTCAAGAGCATGGAGGATTACGTGTCCGTTTCGGAGAAGCTCAAGCAGCGGAAAGACCCCATCGCTTTCCTGGTGAAGAGAGGCAGGAACACGACGTTTGTGACGGTTCTGCCGGAGCGAAGGTAAGCGAATGACTCGAGCCAGGAGGGGAAATGCCATGACGGAACGCGAAGTGGACGAGCGCAAGGAAAAGACCCGTCGCGCAGCGCAGCCCGCGGGTGGAATCCGGAGTCTCGATCTGTACCTCCACGAGATCAACAAGACCCCGCTTCTGACCCGTGAGCAGGAACGGGATCTGGCGCGCCGGATTCACGCCGGCGACAAGAAAGCTCTGGACGGTCTGGTGAAGGCGAACCTGCGCTTCGTGGTGTCGATCGCGAAGCAGTACGCGAACCAGGGGCTCTCACTCGAGGACCTGATCAACGAGGGTAACCTCGGCCTGATCAAGGCCGCGCATCGTTTCGATGAGGAACGCGGCTTCAAGTTCATCTCCTACGCGGTGTGGTGGATTCGCCAGGCGATGCTGCAGTCTCTCGCCGAGCACTCGCGCATCGTGCGGCTGCCGCTCAACCGTGCGGGCACGCTGTACCGTATCGGCAAGGTGTCACGCCAGCTCGACCAGGAACTGGGGCGAGCACCGAGCGCGGAAGAGATCGCCGCGCGGCTCAACATTTCCATCGAGGAAGTCGAGGACACCATGGTGATCGCAAACACCCACGTGTCCCTGGACGACCCTTACTCGGCCGACAAGGACGACACCGCGCTGGTGGATTACCTTACCGACGACGCCCAGGCCGCGCCGGACGAGGATACGTATGTATCGGCACTGAGTGACGACCTGGAGCGGGCCCTCGGCACGCTCAGCGAACGGGAGCGGCTGATCCTGTCGCTCTACTTCGGTCTGGGCGGCGACGAGCCCATGACGCTCGAGGACATTGGTAAGCGCCTGTCGCTCACGCGGGAGCGCATCCGCCAGATCAAGGAGAAGGCGATCCAGCGGCTGCGTCATTCCACCCGCGCGAAGTTCCTGCAGGGCTATATGGAGAATTGAACCGAGAGACCGTTGTGCGTGTCGTACAGGGCCGGGACCGCAGGGACCCGGCCCTGATCTTTGGTGGATTGGTACGAACCTTGCCCCCTCAGGGGGGGATTCCGGCTTGACGGGACTCCGCGATCATGCGTAGCCTGCAACGCGAGCCGCTCCCCCGAGGGTACCGACCAGGAGAAAACTGCAGTTGATTCGAATTCCCGACCGCATCCTGACCTTCCTCTACCTGCCCGAGGGCAGCAACGAACCGCGCACGTTCCGTGTGCGGCGCAACGCGCTGGCCGCGCTGGCGGCCGTCGTGACCATTTCACTGGGGGTATCCGGCTGGGTGGTCCTTCACTACTCGAGCCGCCTCATGGACGCCTACACCGTGGAAGCGCTCGAGACCCAGAACAGCGAGCTCAAGAGCGAGCTGGCCGCGCTGGGCACGGAGGTCGAGACCCTGCGCCGGCAGGTTGCGCAGAACTTCGATTTCCAGAAGAAGGCCCGGATCCTCGCCAATATGGACGAACTGGACGAGGACGTGGCTCAGGTGGGTGTAGGCGGAACCGGTTTCTCCAGCGCCCAGTTGCTGACCTCGGTGGGCCCCGAGGAGCGCGCGCGCCTGGCGGAGGCGCGGCGCGACATCGACAAGCTGCTGCGCCAGGCCAGGTTGCAGAAGACCGACTACGAATCCATCCTCGGTGAACTGGAAGGGGCAAACGAGAAGCTGCGTACCACCCCGTCGCTGCGGCCCGTCAACGTCGGCTTCGTCTCCAGCCGGTTCGGCTGGCGAATGGACCCCATGAGCGGGCGCCGCACCATGCACCGGGGCCTGGACTTCTCGGCGCGGCTGGGGACCCCTGTCTATGCCACCGCCGACGGTGTGGTGACCTTCTCCGGGGTTTGGCGCACCTATGGCAACGTCGTCGAGATTTCGCACGGCGGCGGCTTCGTGACCCGCTTTGCCCACATGCAGCGCCGGCTGGTCCAGAAGGGCCAACGGGTGACCCGCGGCGACGTCATCGGCCGCGTCGGTTCCACCGGCCGCTCCACCTTCTCGCACCTCCACTATGAGATCGAGAAGGACGGGGAGCGGGTCGACCCCACGCGTTTCGTCCTGGCCGACTGATCCCCTCCGATTTCCCCTTGCCAGCCAGGCGGTCCCGTCGCTAACGTGGGCGGGTGCTGTTCATATCTCCCACAGGCCAAACGGGTTGCCCGCGCCATTTGAGGATGTACCTCGCGGCGCTCGTGCTGCTGGTGACGCCGGCGCTGGCGAACGCCGCCGGCGTTGCCGTCACCGGACTGCGCCACTCCAGCACCGATGCCCGCACGCGAGTCGTGGTGGACCTGTCCCGCGGCTGCGACTACACCATCGACTATCTGCCTGACGCGGCGGGGATCCTGGTGCGCGTGGAAGGCGCAGCTCGCACCGATGCGGTGGGTGCGTGCGCGGTCGACGACGGCGGCGTGCGCTCGGTGAACGCCTTCGACCGCGCCGGCGGTGTCGACGTGATCATCGATCTCGCCCGGCCCATGTCCTGGAAGGACTTCGTACTGCCCGCCTCCGCGGGCCACCCCTTCCGCATCGTCATCGACCTGACGCCGGCCACGGATGCCGCCGAGCCGCCAGCTTCGACGGAGCAGGACCCGGCACCGGTGGTGCGACGCTCGGGCGCGGAGCGCGCGCTCGTCGTCGCCATCGACGCCGGTCACGGGGGCCGCGACGCCGGCGCAACCGGTCGCTACGGCCTGGTGGAGAAGAAGCTCACCCTGGACATCGCGCGCCGCACGGCGGAGATCCTGAACCGGGGCGGCGGCAACGTGCAGGCCGTGCTGACGCGTGAGGGAGACACTTACCTCACGCTTCCGGAGCGCAACGAACGGGCGGAGAAGAAGGACGCGGACGTGTTCGTGAGCATCCATCTCAACTCCGCGGCCAACAGTTCCGCGCGCGGCGCCGAGATCTTCTTCGTCGCCCCGGCCGGCGCCGAGCACGCCGCCAGCAAGGCGCTGAAATCCGGCGAGGCCGCCCACGACTTCGGTCTGGACCAGTCCGGCAACGACGACCTGGTGCACATTCTACTCGACGTCAACCAGCAGTCGGTGATGGCGCGAAGCGAACAGCTGGCGGAATCGATCCTCGAATCCGTGCGCGACCGCCGGCTGCTGCCGACGCGATCCGTCAAGCAGAAGTCCTTCTCGGTTCTTCGCACCATCTCCATGCCGTCGGTGCTGGTGGAGGCGGGCTTCCTCACCAACAGCGCGGATGCCAAACTGCTGCGCGATCCGGCCGGCCGCGAGAAGATCGCCCGTGCCATCGCGGACGGAATCCAGGCGTTCCACCGCGCCCACCCGCCGCAGCGCACCGGGGATGACGCGGGACGTGCGGTCGTGCACCGCGTGCAGCGTGGCGACACGCTGTGGGAACTGTCGCGCCGTTATCAGACCACCGTCGCCCGGCTGCGGGAACTCAACGGCCTGCGCCGCTCCGACGGTCTGCGCGTGGGTCAGGAGATCGTCGTCCAGCCCGGCCGCTGAGGCCGGTCTCCGGACCACGCGGCAACCATGAACGTCGCGCGCATAATCACACACAACCTCGGCGCGAAAGTTCTCGCGCTGGTCGTCGCCATACTGGTCTGGTTCAACGCCAGCGGCCAGGAAGAGGTGATCAGCGTGCGCAGCGCGTCGCTGGTGGTGGACGGTGTCTCCGACTCGCTGGCGCTGTCGTCGAGTGTTCCCGCGTCGGCCAATGTGCGCATTTCCGCCACCCGAAGACAGATGGTTGCGCTGGGTTTTCAGCGGCTGGTGGTGGGCGTGGACCTGTCGGGGCTCGGACCGGGCCGCCAACGGGTGCCGCTGACGGGGAACGACGTGGGCGGAATCGGCGGGATCGATCCCGGCCGCGTACAGGTAATCGCACCCTCGGTGCTCGAGGTCGATCTCGAACCGGTTGCGAGCCGCCGGCTGCAGGTCTCGCTGGCCACCGTCGGCGCACTCCCGGCCAACCTCGTATTGCTGGAGGGTGGGGTGGTAATCGAACCGGCCTGGATCACCGTGCGCGGTCCGTCGTCGCGGGTGGATCGCATTCAGCACGTGACCACCGAGCCGGTGGACCTGTCGCGGGTGCGCGACTCGGGAACGCGCGACGTGAATCTGGACTGCGCCGACGCACGGCTGGTGTGCGATCCGGACCGGGTCACGGTGTCGTTCCGGGTGAGTCCGCGTGGCGAGCGCGTGCTACCCAACGTGCCGCCCACCGTGTTGCTCGATTCGGACGACGTGGAGGCAGCGGTGGACCCGAGCATGGTTTCGCTGACCCTGCAGGGGCCGATGGCGGTGCTCGACACGCTGTCGTCGGGTGACGTGTCCGTGCTCCTTACCGTGGCGGGGGGCGCGCCCGCCATCCATCGCATCGCGGCGGAGGTCATCCTGCCGCCGGGCGTGCGGCTTGCCGCGATCAGTGCGGACAGCTTCGAGGTGCGCGTGGTTCCCGTGGTCCCCGTCGAGCCATGATCGCGCCCGCCGTCCGCGCTTGACACCCGGCGAGCGCCCCCCGTATCGTAGGGCGCCTGATCCCCGACCCCAGCAACCGGCGGCCCCCTGTCATCATGCGACTTACCGAGTTATTCGTGCCCGAAACCGTCGTCACCGACCTGCCCGCCACGGACCGGGACGCGGCGCTCACCGCCATCGTGGCCGATCTGGACGCAAAGGGCTTCCTGGCCGACGCGCAAACGGCTCTGCACGATGTGATTGCGCGCGAGCAGGTGATGACCACCGGTGTGGGGCACGGGGTGGCGATACCGCACGCGTACACCGCCGGCGTCGACCGCCTGGTGGCGGGATTCTACCGGACCCGGCCCGGTGTCGATTTTGGAGCGACCGATGGTCTGGTGGTCGATCTCATCTTTGTCGTTCTCGGCCCGCGCGAAAGGCGCCGCGAACACATTCGCATCCTGGCCCGCATATCCCGGCTGCTTGGCAACGCGGACTTTCGCGACGAACTGCGTCGCGCGGCGGCTGCGGGCGACGTGCTCAACGTTTTCAGGCGTTTTGGTGACCGGTGAACGGCGAGCGCCGTGACCCGGCCCCGGCAGAGCTGCGCCTGGCCTCCCGGGTGTGGGCCGCGCTGGCGGCGGCGTACGTGGGACTCATCTTCTTTGTCTCCTCGCGGCCGTATCTGCACGCGCCGGGCCCCGAATTCGACATGAAGGACAAGCTGGCGCACGGCGCCGAGTACGCGATCCTGGGTGTGCTGCTTGCCCGCCTGGTCGCGGGTCGCGGGCTGCGGCCGCTGGTGATAGCGCTGTTGCTGGTGGTGGCGATCGGCGCCAGCATTGCCGCCGCCGATGAGATGTTTCAGGGCACGGTGCCGGGGCGGCAGCGTGACCCCGTCGACTGGATCGCGGATGTCTGCGGCCTGACGGTGGGTGCGGCTACCATGCTTGCGCTGCACCGCCGCGGCAGCCGGACGGAGGGTGAAGCGGCATGAAGTACACGCGCCCGCGGGGCACGCACGATATTACGCCGCTCGAGTTCGGGCGCTGGCGGGCGGTTGAGTCCGCGTTCGAACGTGCGTTCGACCGTTTCGGCTACCGCGGCATCCGCACGCCGATCTTCGAGAGCACGGATCTGTTCGTGCGCGCGGTCGGAGAGCAGTCCGACATCGTCACCAAGGAGATGTACACCTTCACCGATCGTGGCGGCCGCAGCCTGACGCTGCGCCCGGAGAACACGGCCTCGGTGATCCGTGCCTATCTGGAGAACGGCATGCACCGCTGGGGCGGGGTGCAGCGGCTGTGGTACGCGGGACCCATGTTTCGCTACGATCGTCCCCAGGCGGGGCGCTACCGCCAGTTTCACCAGGTGGGCGCGGAGGCCATCGGCAGCGACAGTCCCGCACTGGACGCGGAGATCATCCAGCTGGTGTTCGAAGTGCTGGGTGAACTCGGTTTCGACGGCCTGGATGTTCGCGTCAACTCGGTTGGAACGGAGAAGTCGCGCACACGTTACCGCGACGTGCTGCTCGATGCCATTCGTTCACTCTCCAATGAGATCGACCCCGAGTCGCTGGAACGTTACGGCGCCAATCCGTTGCGCATTTTCGACTCGAAGGAATACGGAGAGAAGCTCAAACGGCGCCTGCCGCTGATCTCCGAATACCTGGTCGAAGAAGACGCGGCGCACTTTGCGCGCGTGCGCGAGGCACTGAACGCGGTGGCGGTCCCGTTCCAGGCCGACGCGTACCTGGTGCGCGGCCTCGACTATTACACGCGCACCGTGTTCGAGGTCTACCACGGCGTGCACGGTGCGCAGAGCGCGCTGTGCGGCGGTGGCCGCTACGACAACCTCATCCGTGACTGCGGCGGACCGGACACCCCCGCCACCGGCTTCAGCGTGGGCCTGGAGCGCGTGGTGGCTGCGCTGCCGGAGGCGAAGGCCCAGGCGGCGGATGCCGGGGCCCGGGTTGGTTTCTACGTCGTGTGCGTGGGTGAGGATGCGGGCGCGCGTGGTCTCGCGGTGGCGCGGGTGCTGCGCGCGCTGGGCGGCGCGCAGGTGGATCTCTCCGGCCGCTCGCGCAAGAAGCAGATCGAGGCGGCGATGAAGAGCGGCGCGCGCGTCGCGGCGGTGGTGGATGCGTCCCAGCCCGGCCAGATCGGGTGGCACGACTTCAGGCACAAGACGGAAACCATGGTGGACGAGAAGGAACTGGCGGCGTTTGCGAGGCGCGCGGGCGTGGCCGAAGGAGAACAAGGGTGAGTACCACGGGTTACTGGCTTCCGTTCGCACGTTCACACCGTTGCGGCGATGTGAATGCGTCGCTGACCGGTAGCGGCGTGCGACTCATGGGATGGGTGGCGCGCGTGCGCGACCTGGGCGGGCTGCGCTTCATCGACCTGCGCGACCGCTATGGACGCGTGCAGCTGGTGGTGGACGACGCCGGCGCGGGCGATCTGGCCGGGATCAGCGCGGGGCTGCGCATGGAGGACGTGATCGCGGTGGAGGGGACGGTGCGCGCGCGTCCCCGGGAGATGGTGCGCGATGACTCGCCGGCGGGAGCCATCGAGGTGGCATTGTCGCGATTGGTGGTGCTGAACCGCTCGGAAGTGATTCCGTTCAACATCGCCGATGAGGTCAAGGCCAGCGAGGAACTGCGCCTCAAGTATCGCTACCTCGATCTGCGCCGCCGCCCGCTCAAGGAAAACATCGAGACGCGCCATCGCGTGCTGCTCGCCATTCGCAATTTTCTCTCCAAGCGCGAATTTCTGGAGATCGAAACCCCCATGCTGGTGCGCGCCACCCCGGAGGGTGCGCGCGACTACCTCGTTCCCAGCCGCCTGCACCCGGGGAGTTTCTACGCGCTGCCGCAGAGCCCGCAGCTCTACAAGCAGATCCTGATGGTGGCGGGCTTCGACCGCTACTTCCAGATTGCACGCTGCCTGCGCGACGAGGATTTGCGCGCGGATCGCCAGCCCGAGCACACCCAGATCGACATGGAGATGAGCTTCGTCGAAGAGAAGGACGTCTTCGAACTCGTCGAACCCCTCATGGCGGAGGTGTTCCGCGCGGGTGTGGGTGCGGAGATTGCGACGCCGTTTCGCGTGATGCCGTACCGCGACGCAATCGCGACCTACGGCATCGACAAGCCCGACCTGCGGCTGGGTATGGAGATCCGCGCGCTGGGCGATTTCTTCGCGGGCACGGAGTTCCGCGTCATCCGCTCGGCGCTGGAGGGGGGCGGCGAGGTGCGCGGCTTCGTGGTCAAGGACGGTACGCGCCTGGTCAAGCGCGACGTCGACGAACTGGAAGCAATCGCGAAGGCGGCGGGTGCGGGCGGGCTCTTGAGTCTGCGCCGCAACGGCGCGCGACTCGCGGGTGTCGCGGCCAGGTTCCTGGGGGAGGCCATCGAAACGCGCATCATCGATGGGTGTGGCATGGCGGACGGCGACCTGCTGCTCGCACTGGTGGGGAAGACGCCCGACATCAATGTCATTCTCGGTAAGCTGCGCATCGACGTCGGGCGCCGGTTGGGGCTGGACGCGCGCGAGGGCTACGAGTTTGTCTGGGTCAACGAGTTTCCGCTCTTCGAGCGTAACGAGGAGACCGGCGGCTATGTCCCGTGTCACCACCTGTTCTCGATGCCGTTCGAGGAAGACATTCAGTATCTGGAATCGGATCCACTGCGCGTGCGCGCGCATCTCTACGACCTGGTATGCAACGGCATGGAACTGGCCTCGGGCAGCATCCGCATCCACAACCGTGACCTGCAGGAACGCGTGATGGCGGTGACGGGAATCACGAAGGAGGACGCCGCGCGGCGCTTCGGGTTCCTGCTCGACGCGCTCGAGTACGGCGCGCCCCCGCACGGTGGTATCGCGCCGGGCGTGGACCGGCTGATCATGACCATGGTGGGTGCTCCCTCGATCCGCGACGTCATCGCGTTCCCGAAGACGCAAAAGGCAACGTCGCTGATGGACGACGCGCCCTCGCCGGTGGAACCGGACCAGCTGCGCGACCTCCACATCCGCGTCGTCCCCCCGAAGGAGTGACCGGAACCCGGGCGGGGCAAGCGGTGGGCTTGCGGACCGTCGCGGAGGCCGCGCGCCGGGGGGCGAGGCGCCCGGTGGGGCGCCCGAGACCCCGTGTCCGCGAAACCCGCCCCGTGCCCGCCACCGAGTAGCACCACGCAGTTGGACTCTTGACAGTGCCCTGCGCGGTTGTTAGGGTATCGGGGTCATTTTCTTCTAACCCCCACATTTGAAAGGAGTCAGGTCGTGCGAAAGGCTATTCGCGCGTGGCTCGCAGGGGCTGCGTGCGCCGCGGTTGTGTCGACAGGTTGCTCCAAGGTGGAGACGTGCAGCGTGTCCCCGATCGAGATCGAGGAACTCCGTGAGGACATCGGGGTCATCGACAAGGACCTCGACGGTGTGCACGAGCGTGAGCAACAGCTCGCCGACGATCTGGCCGCCAAGCAGGCAGACCTGAACTCCAAGAAGGACAAACCCGCCGAGCTGCGCGCCCGGCTGGAACTGCTCAAGCGCGGCAGTGGCCGCATCGAGAAGAAGAAGGCCGACACCAGCAAGCCGGCGCCGACGTCCGGGGATGCAACCGGCGGCAAGAAGGAGTCGTCGTAGTGGTACGCAACGTTCTGGTAGTTCTCTTCGGAGTGATTATCGCCGCGGGTTCCGTGGGCTGCAGCCGCACCAAGGGCCGGACCATCGATATCGATCAGGGCGAGTATTACGGCGAGGACGAGTTCGCCGCGCTCTCCAACAAGGAGAAGGCGGCGTACTGTGACGCGCTCGAAACGAAGCGCAACCAGATGCAGGCGTCGCTCGATGACAAGCAGGAGGATCTCGCCGCCACCAAGAAGCGCATCGACTCGCTGCGCAACCAGATCACGCCGGTGGAGAAGGAAATCCTGCGCGTCGAGTCCGACATCCGCACGCTCTCCGCGCAGGTCGCGCAGTACGAGGCGCTGCCCCGCCAGTACAAGGTGGTTGCCGGCGACTGCCTGTCCATCATCGCCGAGAAGGACGAGGTCTACGCGGACTGGACCAAGTGGCCACGAATCTACCGGGCCAACCTGGACAAGATCGAGGACCCGGTCTGGATCTACCCCGATACGACCCTCGCCATCCCGCGGGATCTGCCCACGCAACACCGCGTGGCACCCTACGAAACCCTCGAAATCATAGCGGGTTACTGGGAGGTCTATGGCGATCCGGCGGAATGGGTCCGCCTTTTCGAGGCAAATAAGGATAAGGTGCGTGATCCCAACGAGTTAGAGCCTGATATCCTCCTCGTGATCCCCCGCTAGTCCTTGGCTCCACCCTCCCGGCTGGCCTATATTTTGAGATACACGTTCTCCGAGCGGGAGCCATGGACCGAAGCTGACCGCACCCGCAGGGGTGCGTGTGGGGCCGGGACCCGGGCGACGGCGCCGACGGTTTTGGTTTCGGCCCCACCGCCGGATGTCGTAGGTTCGCCGCGGGTCCACAGGGAGGTGCGTTCAGGTTGAAGACCAAAAAGAGGGTGCTGTCGTTCAGCGGCGTCGACCCTCTCAAGCTTTTCGGAGCCGCAGACACCCATCTATCAATCGTCGATCGCCACTACCCGGGCAGCGTCGTCGTTCGCGGCGACGATATCATCCTCAATGGCACCGGGGATCAGATAGACCGGCTCACCGCGTTCTTCCGTGAGATCATCGACATCGCCCGCGGCGGGCGTGCCCTCTCCGAGCAGGACTTCAACTATATTCTGACCCGTGGCAACGGGGGTGGCGGTGCGGAAGCGTCTCCGGTTGCGGAATTCAACGGGCTGGATCGCGACGTGGTGGTGTCGACCCGGCGCGGCGCAACCATTACCCCGCGCACGCCGGGACAGAAGCGCTATCTCGATGCCATTCGCGGCTACGACGTCGTGTTCGGAATTGGACCCGCCGGCACCGGCAAGACCTATCTCGCCGTGGCTGCGGCGGTGGCCGCGCTTCGCGTCGGCGCCATCGAACGCGTATTCCTGGTGCGCCCCGTGGTCGAAGCCGGCGAGAGCCTCGGATTCCTTCCGGGCGACTTCCAGGCCAAACTGGACCCCTACGTGCGGCCGGTGGTCGACGCCCTGGGTGAAATGCTGGGGCACGACCGCACGGGGAAACTGATGGAGAACGGGACCATCGAGATTGCGCCGCTCGCCTACATGCGCGGGCGCACGCTCAACGATGCCTACGTCATCCTCGACGAAGCGCAGAATACCACCGAGATGCAGATGAAGATGTTCCTGACCCGGCTGGGCCGAAACGCCAAGGCGGTGGTCAACGGTGACATCACCCAGATTGACCTGGATCCGCCATCGCGTTCCGGCCTGCTGGCCGCCCAGCGCATCCTCAAGGACGTGGACGGGATTGCGTTCGTGCACCTGACCCAGGACGACGTGGTCCGTCACCGGCTCGTGCAGCGCATCATCAACGCCTTCGACGCACACGAGCGGCAGGAGGGCGGCGAGGAGCCCCAACGATGAAGCGACCCGGTCTCAACGGCCTGCTGCCACGCAGCGGCAGACACCCCGCGCGCGCCGAGCGCCGCGGCCGAACGCGGCCGTCCCTGAGGCGTGCGGCCCCGCGCATTGCGCTGGGCGTCGTGTTCACGGTGGTGGTCATTGCGTTGCTGCCGCCGGTCCGCGAGCGCGTTGATCCCGCGTATCGCGCCGGCGAGGTGGCGACGCACGAGATCGTGGCCCCGTATTCGTTCCGCGTGCCCCTCTCCGGCGACGAGATGCGCGTGGCGCGGGCGCGCGCGTCGATTTCCGTATCGCCGGTGTTTCGGCGCGACCGGCAGGTGGAGCGCGACCTGTCGCGCGATCTGGGCGCGCTGCTGGATTCCGTCGCCGCCATTGTCGGCGACCGGGACGTCTCCGAGGACGAGCGCATATCGCGCGCCTCGCAGTGGCTGCCCGGCGTATCGCGCGAGGTCTTGCGCGACGCACTGCGGCCGGATCGTTTCCCGGCCCTGCGAGCCGCGGCGCGCGATTATCACCGGGAACTCACCGCGCGCGGCCTGATCGACAACGCCGCGGTGTTGCGGCGCAACACCTACAAGGAGATTGTGGTCGTCGACGACGGCGGTGAACAGAAACGCCCCGTGTCTTCGCTGGTCGATCCCACCCGGGTCGACGAGGTGGTGCGCGCCGAGGCGACGGCGCGATTCGGAGACGATCGCGCCCGCGCGCAACTCTTCCACGACCTGGTTCGCGGGCATGCGCTGCCCAGCCTGTCCTTCGATGCCGACGAAACCACCCGCCGGCGCGAAGCCGCATCCGCGGCGGTGAAGGATCATTTCGATGTGGTCAAGGGTGAGCGCCTCGTGTCGCGCAACGAGCGCGTCAGCAATGAGCAGGAAACCGCGCTGCGCGCGCTGGAGGAGGCGAGGCTGGCGCAGAGCGCCGACCACACGCCGTGGCGTGTGGCACGCGCCTACGCCGGGGTGGCGCTGCGCCTGATGCTGTTCTGCGGGATGCTGGGCGTGTACCTGCTCGTGTTTCAGCGGCACGTGTGGGAGGATCTGAGCAGCCTCTCCGCGGTGTTCGTGGTGATGCTGATCCACGCCGTGGTGGTGGGACTGGTGGTTCGGCTGGGCTGGAGCATCTACCTGGCGCCGGTGGCATTCGTCTCGGTGATGCTTGCAGCACTGTTCGACTACCGGCTCGGCCTCATTGCGGGAGCGTTCGCGGCGGCGTTCCTGCCCCTGGCTGCACCCATCGAGGTGGGCCCGACCTTCGTTTCCTGGCTGGCCGGCGTCGCCGGTGTTGCGGGCATCGAGCGAATGCGAGCGCGCAGCCGCGGCTACTCGGTGTTCGGGTTGGTGGCGGCCGCCTACCTGGTGGGCATCGTGGCCGTCGATCTGGGCAATGCTTCCAGCCTTCGCGCCGTGGGAACACACGTGATGTGGGGCGGCGTCAATGGCTTCGTGACCGGGGCGGCCACCGTGTTCCTGCTGCCGGTGTTCGAGCAGGCGTTCAATCGAACGTCGCGATTCACGCTGCTGGAACTCACCGATCTCAACAAGCCCATCCTGAAGCGACTCAGCATCGAAGCGGCGGGCACGTACCACCACTCCATGCTGCTGGGCAACCTGGTCGATACCATTGCGAGCGCCATCGGTGCCGACCCGTTGCGCGCGCGGGTGATGGCGTACTACCACGACATCGGCAAGGTTTTCAAGCCGGAGTATTTTGCGGAGAATCAGGAATCTGGTTTCAACAAGCACGAGAAGATCACGCCGCAGATGAGCGCCATCATCCTGGTTTCGCACGTCAAGGACGGCGTGGAGCTGGCCCGGCAGGAGAAGCTCCCCGAAACCATCGTGGACGGCATCCGCGAGCACCACGGCACGACGGTGATGGCCTTCTTCTACCAGAAGGCGCTGGAAACCGACTCGCACGCGAGCGTCAACCGTGACGACTTCCGCTATCCGGGGCCGCGCCCGCGTACGCGCGAGGCGGCCATCCTGATGTGCGCGGACACGGTGGAAGCGGCGGTGCGTTCTCTCGACGATCCCACCCCGACACAGATTCGTGCCATGGTGACGCGGCTGGTGGACGCGCGCGCGCAGGAGGGTGAACTGGATGAGAGCGGCATCACCCTGCACGAACTCAACGTGATCAAGGAGAAGCTGGTGGCCATGCTCACCACCATCTACAACAAGCGCATCGCGTATCCGGGGCAGGACAAGACGCTCGCGCCCGAGGACTGGAAGGCGGCCGGTGAAAGCGTCGCTGAATCGGGCTAGCCGGGCGCGCCCGCGCTGGTTCGACGGCGCGTGGTCGGAGCGCGTGGCCACGGCGGCCGCGTTGCTCAAGCCAGCGCAGGGAGCGGTCAACATCGTCATGGTGGACGACCGTGAAATCCGCCGCCTCAACCGGCGTTATCGCGGAAAGGACAAGCCAACCGACGTGCTCTCGTTCTCCTACCTCGACGACGGTGTTGATACGGCCGATGCCACCGTGGGTGACGTGTTCTTCTCGCACGAGACGCTGGCGCGCGACGCGAAGCGCCTCGGTGTGGCCGTGCCCGACCTGGCCCTGCGCCTGGTGGTGCATGGTATGTTGCACGTGATTGGCTATGACCACGAGTCGGACGCCGATGCCGCGCGCATGGAGCGCCGCGAGCGAACCATCCTCAAGCGTCTCCTTCCGGCGGACACCGTCCGCGAACTCTTCTGATTGGAAGCGATTCGTCACCGATGAGCAGTGGCATTGCAGTCGTTGTTTACGTCCTGTCCCTGGGGCTGCTGGCGGCGTACAGTGCCGCGCTGACGGCGCTGGGGGTGCTCTCGCTGCACGGGGTGGAGAGCGCGGAGGACAGCAAGCCCGACTGGCTGGTGGCGCGGGCCACCGATGACCCGGTGACCACCGGGGTGGCCCTGGGGTTGGCGCGATCGTTGTCCATCCTCTTCGTGGTGATTTCAGCGATCGCCCTGGTGCACGAAGCCGGCCCGGTGGGTTCGGGCGTGTTCGCGGCGGCGTCCGTCCTGCTGCCCGCCTTTGCGGCCCGCGCGCTGGCCCTGGAAGGCGCCATGACCCTGCTGAGCATCGTGCGCCCGGTTGCGGTCCCCACCGTCTACACCCTGCGTCCCGCGGCGCTGATGGCGTGCCGCCTGCTGTCGCGTGCTTCTCCCGCCCTGCCCCGGCTGTTCGCCTTCGACGTGATTCCGCTGGCCGACAAGATCGACCTGATCGGTGACGGTGAGGGAGGTCCCGCAGAGGAGGAAGAGCGCCGCATCATGTCCAGCATCGCCGACTTCGGCGAAACACGCGCGCGTGACGTGATGGTGCCGCGCATCGACATCATCGCGGTCGACGTGGCCATGGATCGCGAGGAGGCGCTCGCCGCCATCATGGAGGCGGGGCACTCGCGCATACCGGTGTACGAGCGTTCCATCGACCATGTCATCGGCACGTTGCATACCCAGGACCTGCTGGTCAAGGTCCTGGCCGGTGAGGATTTCTCCATCCGCGTGCTGGCACGCGATGCCTTCTTCGTCCCGGAGAGCAAGCTCATCACCGAACTGCTCGCGGAGTTCAAGGTGCGCCGCCAGCACCTCGCCATCGTCGTCGACGAGTACGGCGGCACCGCCGGCATCGTGACCCTCGAGGACGTCATTGAGGAGCTGGTGGGCGACATTCGTGACGAATTCGACTCGGAGGAGGATCTCGTCCGCCGGCTCGACCGGGACAGCGCGTTGGTGAGCGCGCGCATCCACATCGAGGAACTCAACGACATCCTCAATCTCTCCCTGCAGGACGACGTGGCCGACACCCTGGGCGGGTTGCTCTATCACGTGATCGGACGGGTACCGCGCGTAGGGGACAGCTGGGTGCACGACAAGGTGGAGTTCGAGGTGCAGTCGGTGGAGCGCCAGCGGGTCGTGCGCGTGCTGGTGCGCGGGTTGTCGTCGAACGAGCGCCTCGCCGCGGAGGGCGACTGATCCTTCCGCGCTCCCCCCGCCTGATCTCTGCTTGCCATCCGCGCACGTGCTCGCCTAGGATGCCGCAGCATGGAGCCGGATCGCATCCAGGATATCGAATACGCCCGCGCCCTGATCGAAGCGGGCCGCCTGCAGGAACTGGACGAGTTCCTCGATCCGCTGCATTCCGCTGACATCGCCGAAATCCTCGATGAACTCGAGGTCGGCCAGCAGATCGTCGTCCTCAAGCGCCTGGACAACGAGCGAGCCGCGGAAGTCCTCACCGAGCTCGATTCCAAGTCCGGCCAGGCCCTGCTCCACCTCCTCACCGACCACGAGGTCGTGGCACTGCTGGGAGAACTCCCCTCGGACGATGCCGCGGACCTCATCTCCACGCTTCCCCCGGAGAAGACCGAACGCGTGGAGGCGCTGCTGCCCAGCGAGGATCGCGACGAGATCCACGAGCTGCTCGAGTTCGGCCCCGAGACCGCCGGTGGCCTCATGCAGGTGGAGCGCGTGTGGGTTCGCGAGGACGCGAACATCCAGGACGCGATCGACTTCGTGCGCCGGGTGGCCGACGAGGTGGAGAGCCCGCAGCGCGTCTACGTGGTGAGCGAGAGCGATGAACTGGTGGGTGTGCTCTCCATCATGGACCTGGTTCTGCGGGAGCCCTCGGTGCGCGTGCGCGACGTGATGGAGCGCAACGTGCCCAGCGTGCCGGTCGACATGGACCAGGAGCAGGTGGCCGCGCTCTTCTCCAAGTATGACGAGTTCACCATGCCGGTGGTGGATGTCGAGGGGCGGCTGGTGGGCCGCATCACCATGGACGACATCATCGACGTCATGGAGGAGGAGGCGACCGAGGACATCACCGCCATCGCCGGTACCACCGACGAGGAAATGGGGGAGACCTCCATCGTGCTCGTCTCGCGAAGCCGGCTGCCGTGGCTCTTGATCGGGTTCTTCGGCGAGGTCATCGGCGCGGTGCTGATGAGCCGCTACGAAGCCTCGCTGGCCACCTTCGTGGTGCTGGTGTTCTTCATTCCACTCATCGTCGCCACCGCCGGCAACATCGGTGTGCAGGCGGCGGTGGTGGTGGTGCGCGAGATCGCGCTGGGGCAGATCGACCTCAAGCGGACCGGGCAGCGCGTGTTCAAGGAGATCCAGGTGGCCTTCTTGAACGGGATGGTGCTGGGGGCGCTTCTGTTCGGCCTGGTGTACGCCTGGCGCCAGGACGCCGCCCTGGGTGCCCTGCTGTGGGTGACGCTGCTGCTGGTGATTTTCGTGGCGGCGGTGATGGGCTCGGCCATCCCGCTCTTCCTGAACCGGTTGCGGGTGGACCCCGCGCTGGCCTCCGGCCCCTTTGTCACCGTTTCCAACGACATCGTCGGAATGGCGATTTACCTGACCCTCGCCACCGCGTACCTTAGGACCCACTGACCGGGTTTTCATTCCAGCCCGGGCTGCGGCCATGCTCATAAAAGACAGTGGACTCGTTCTGTCGACCTCGCGCAGCGGGGAAACCAGCCTGTCGTTCGTGTTCCTGGGACGCGAAAGCGGCAAGATTCGCATCCTGGCCAAGGGCGCCATTGGTCCGCGGCATCCCACGCGTGGTGCCATCGAACCCGGCAACGAAATCGAAGTGCTGTTCTACCAGCGCGAGGGCTTCGCGACGCGTTACCTCAAGGAAGTGTCGCTGATCGTGTCGCCGTGTGCGGGGCGCGAGTCGCTGCCGCACCTGGCGGCCGGGCTCGCCGCGCTGGAACTGCTCGACCAGGTGTGCGTGCCGGGCGCGAGCCTGGATGCGGCCATCGTTGACACGGCGGCGGCGTTTCTGTCCGTACCGCGCTCCGGCGACCCGCTGCTCCTCTTCCTAGCCTTCGAGATCAAGCTGTTGGACGCGCTGGGGGTCTCGCCCGACACCATGAACTGCGTGCGCTGCGGGGCGGACCCGGGGGAGGGGAGCTACAGTCCGCGCGACGGGGTGAGCTTCTGCGCGGAGCACCGTGGCGCCTTTCCGGATGCGGTCAGACTGACGCCGGAGGTGGTTGCGGTGGCGGCCGGTTGCGTGTCGGAACCGTTCCCGGATATCGCCGCGCGCGAGGTTTCGCGCGCCGCCAGAAAGGAGTTGGGGCGGTTGGTACACTGGACCTATACTTACCACGTTCAGGGATATCACCTGCCTCGATCGTTGAACCTCATATGACGGAGAACCGGCGCGCGAGGCGCCCTCGTCCGCAGTCCCGAAAGGATCATCGTTGACCACGCGCACAGCATCACGCGCGACGCCGCGGCGAACGTCCGCTCCCACCAAGCAGGAGATCATCACGCGGCTTCATGAATTCTGGGCGCGCCAGGGGTGCGTCCTGGTACAGCCCTACAACTCCGAGGTGGGCGCGGGCACGCTCAACCCGGCCACGTTTCTGCGCGTGCTCGGGCCCGAACCCTGGCGCGCGGGTTACGTGGAACCCTCCAAGCGTCCGCGCGACGGGCGCTATGGAGAGAATCCCAATCGCGTGCAGCAGTTCCTGCAGTACCAGGTGGTACTCAAGCCGCCCCCGGACAACGTGCTGACGCTCTATATAGAGAGCCTGCGCTACATCGGCATCGATCCGGCGCACCACGACATCCGCCTGGTGGAGGACGACTGGGAGGCGCCCACGCTGGGCGCATCCGGTCTGGGCTGGGAGGTGTGGCTGGACGGGATGGAGATCACGCAGTTCACCTATTTCCAGCAGGCGGGCTCGCTGGAGCTGGAGCCCATCACCGCGGAGATCACCTACGGACTGCTGCGGCTGTGTCTCTACCTGCAGAAGGTGGACTCGGTGCTCGACGTGGAGTGGGCGCCGGGGGTGTCGTGGGGTGAGATGAACCTGCAGGCGGAACAGGAGTTCTCGGCCTTCCATTTCGAACACGCCAACACCGACATGTACTTCCGCATCTTCCAGGAGTACGAGCGCGAAGCTGCCGCCATGCTGGCGGCGGGGCTGGTGTTGCCCGCGTACGACTATGTGGTGAAGCTCTCGCACGTATTCAATCTGCTGGATTCGCGTGGCGCCATCAGTGTCACCGAACGCACCGGCTACATCGGCCGCATCCGCACGCTGGCGCGCCGTGCAGCACTGGCGTACATCGAAAAGCGCGAGGCGCTGGGATTCCCGCTGCTCAAACAGACGGGGCAGCGCGCGCTGAAGCGGAGGCGCGCGTGAACGACTTCCTGCTCGAGATCGGTGTGGAGAACATCCCGGCGTCCTATCTGCCGCCGGCCGCGCAGCAGCTCGCCGACGACGCGCGCGCGATGCTGGCGGGCAACCGGCTTGCGTACACGGAGATTTACACCGCGGCCACGCCCCGCCGCCTGGTGCTGACGGTGCGGGGCCTGGCCGCGCGCCAGGACGCGGGCGAGGATGTGCTCACCGGTCCGCCGGTGGCGCGCGCGTTCCTGCCCGACGGAACCCCCACGCCGGCCGCGGAGGGTTTCGCGCGCGCGCAGGGGGTTCCCGTGCAACGGCTGGAGCGCATCGAGACGCCGAAGGGCGAGTATCTCGGCGTTCGCAAGAAGCTCGCGCAGCGCAAGGCGTCCGCGGTGCTGGCCGGCGAGTTGCCGGCGCTGATCGCGGGGCTCAGGTTCCCCAAGGCCATGAAGTGGGAGGCCAGCGGCGCGCGCTTCGCACGCCCCGTGCGCTGGATCGTTGCGATCCTGGGACGTACCGTCGTCCCGGTGGCCTTCGCCGGCGTGCGCTCCGGGCGTGTCACCTGGGGGCGCCCATGGATGCGCGGCGAACACCGCTCGCTGGCGGACGCGAAAGCCCACGGCGCGCGCCTCAAGTCGCTTGGGGTGATCCTCGATCCGCAGACGCGCCGTGCGCGGCTCACGGCGCTGGCGGAAGCGGCCGCGGTGCGCAAGGGACTGCGCATCGTGCCGGACGAGAACCTTCTCACCGAGCTCACCTTCATGGTGGAGGACCCGCGCGTGCTCGTGGGTTCGTTCGACCGCGCGTTCCTCGAACTGCCCGCGGAAGTGGTGGTGACCGCGATGCGCGCGCACCAGCGTTACATCGCCCTGACCGACCGGCGTGGCGCCCTGTCGCCGAACTTCATCACATTCACCGACGGTGTGGTGAAGGGTCCGAAGGACGTTGTGCTCGGCAACGAGCGCGTGCTGCGCGCGCGTCTGGCCGACGCGCGATTCTACTGGCAGGACGACCTCAAGCGCGGTATCGAAGCGCTGGCGGACGAGCTCGACCGTATCGTGTTCATCGAGGGCCTGGGCACGGTGGGCGAGAAGTGGCGTCGCCTGCTGGACGTGGCCGGCGTCATGAACGCGACGCTGGAAGCGAAGCAGCGCGTGGCGGAAGACGTGCTCGCGCGGGGCGCGCGCCTCGCCAAGGCGGACCTCGCCAGTACCATGATCCGCGACGGCAAGGAATTCACGGCGCTGCAGGGTGTGATCGGCGCGCACTACGCCACCGCCTGCGGCGAGCCGGCCGTGGTTGCGGCCGGCATTCGCGAACACTACCAGCCGCGGGCCGCCGGCGATGCGTTGCCGGCGAGTACGCTGGGCCGCCTGCTCGCCGCCGCGGACCGGGCCGACACGCTCATCGGATGTTTTCTCGCCGGATTCAAACCCAGCGGATCGCAGGATCCCTACGGGTTACGCCGCAACGGCAACGGCCTGGTGCGGCTGGCGGCGGAGATGCCCGGTGTCCGCCTGGACACGATCATCGAACGCGCCGCCGCGGGATACGCATCCACCATGACGCGCCAGGAGGTGGAGGCACGCTGGAAGGACAAGCGCGCCGGCGCGGAGCTGCAGGAATTCGTGCGCGGTCGCGTGGAGGCATTCCTGAAGGACAACGGGATGGCCTACGACGTTGCCGCCGCCGTGCTGCCGGTGTCATGGACCCGGCCCGGGGTGGCGCTCGAGCGTGCGCGGGCCATCTCGGCGCTGCGCGGTGATCCGGCGTTCGAGCGGCTGGTCACCGGCGTCAAGCGGGTTGGCAACATTCTCCCTAGAGAGCGCCGCCGGCTGGGCGCCGGGTGGGACGACGTCCGCCGGGACCTTGCCGGTGAAGGCGGGCGGGCGTTCGACGCCGCCCGCTTCGAGGACCCGGCCGAGACGGATCTCCTGGACGCGGTCCGTGCGGCGCTGGACCGCATGGAGCCGGCCGAGAAGCGCGGCGACGTGGCCAGTGTTCTCAAGTCGTTGTCGGGACTGGCAGATCCCATCGACCGCTACTTCGACAAGGTGCTCGTGAATGCACCCGACCCCGCGCTCCGGGAGGCCCGCCTGGGCTTCCTGGCGGTCACCTACAGTCTCTTCGGACGCTATGCCGACTTCCAGGCCATCGTGGAGCAGGGAAGCCCCGCGTGACCGGTGCCGGTGGGGGTCCCCTCCCGGGGCCCGGTACCCATACACGCGAATGGCCACAAACCCAATCCCGACATACACGTTGACAGTAGATCGTCCTGTGTGGTAGCCTCTTCGGTGGACTAGGGGCATAGGGTTATATCGGGGTGGGAAACCGCCCGACCCCTTGCATGGCTTCATCTCTTCGGGCGCGCCTTTTCGGGTGCCCAGGTTCGCCGACCGCCGTTGGTGTAGTACCCGACACCTGACCGACCGACGGTAGTACAGACCTGTTCCTGGACGGACGAAAGAGGTGAGGCGGGAGTCGTTTCAGTACCGGTGAATCCCTCGCCCCGAGTTCCGCGACGCCGCGCCCCGGCGAAGCGTGCAGTACCATTTAAATTGGGTTTCGCGTATTCACATTCCTTCTCAGCAACGACGGGGGAATACGTATGAAGAAAGTTTTCTGTAGGACTCTCGTGCTCGCACTGGGCGTGACGCTTGTCGCGTCGGCGGCGTTCGCCAAGCGTACGGGCACCGGGGCCCTCTACAGTTATGAGCCGACGATGTCGACGACTTCGCCGACCTGGGACAACTCGATGAGTGGTCCGAATGGTCTGAATACGTCCGCATCGGCGAACACCACGCTGCTCTATTCGCAGCGTTTCGAAGTGGGCGCGAGCTGCACCCAGGGTGGCTGGACCAAGGTCGACGCCACCGCGCAGAGCGCCAACTTCTGGCACGTCGACGACTTCAACGGGATGAACCCGGTGAACTACTCGGCGCTGGCCGGCACGAAGTCGCTTTGGTGCGGCGCGCGTCCGGCTGCAACGGGCCCCCTGTGCGGTTACGCAGCCCTTCCGGGTTACGGTAACTCCTGGAACCAGGCCTTTTGCACCAAGGCATGCATCGCCGTTTCCGGCGACGGCATCCTCGACGTGAACTTCCTTGCACGCTTCGATTCGGAGCCCAGCTACGACGCGACCGAGCTCGAGTACACACTCGACTGCACGGGCGCCAGCGGCTGGACTGTGATCGACGGCGGCACGGGCGTGTGGGACGGCCTGATCGCGGCTGGCGCGTTCGGCGGTGCCTACAACATTGGGACCACCGGTCCGGTCAAGGTTCGTCTGCACTTCGAGGCAGACGGCGCCTGGTCGGATGAGGACGGCCTCTGGAACACCAACGGCGCCGTCGTCGTTGACAACCTGGGTGCCGAGGGTCTGGCGGTTGAGGACTTCGAAGGCGAAGCCGTCAACGCCACCCAGTCCAATGACTGGATCACCTGCAACCCGGCGGGCTACGGACAGTACATGGCCCTGTTCCCGGGTGCGTCGATGCTCCAGCAGGATCCGTGCGCGAAGGACCTCCTCTGCCTGTGGGCAGCCATCGACTACGCGTCCAACCCGGGCGCGCCGGTGTATGACTACAGCTGCGGCGGCTTCCCGCTCCAGCAGGCAGTTCCGTTCGGTAATGCCGACGGCCAGTATCTGAACAACGACATCTGGTCGCCGGACATCGCCCTCGGCGGTTCCGGTTCGGTCGTGAACCTCGAGTTCGCGGTCTACCGTGACATGGCTCTGGACAACCTGATCTTCTACACCTGGGGTGTTCGTACCACCGACAACACCGGCTGCGCGAGCGGCTGGAAGGATCGGAACTACGTGTACTATGGTGGTCAGAAGGACTGGTTGCAGAACCTGCAGGCGGTTGGCGACCTCCTGAACCTCACGACCGGCGTGTCGATGAACATCCGTCTGGGTGTCATGGACATGTGCGGCGTGTGGTGCGGTACGGTCGGTTCGGGCGCATGCCACAGCCACGCTCCTCTGATCGACAACTTCAAGGTGTACCGCGTGGACGCACAGGGTGCGCAGTGGGCCATCCGTGACATCGATCAGTTCAACGACACGTTCGAAGAGATCGTCACGGGCCCCCGCAAGGGCACGGGCGAGGTTCGCACCATAGGTAAGGCGGGCGCCGACATGGCGAACGACATCACCCCGGGCGCGAACTATGACAGCAACGTTCCTGGCGACTCGTCGGTCGTCAAGGTCGCCGACCCTGTCGCCGGTCTTGGCCTCGACGTGAACAACAGCCGTGCAGCCGTGTACCTCTACGCGCACGTCCAGCCGACCGGCCAGGCGGCGAAGACGGGTTCCAACCTGACGACGGATCCGGTCCGCTACCCCTACCGGGGCACGTGGACGGACGCCGGCGGCAACGTTTGGGACATCGTCCAGCTCGACTCGTCGATCGTCAACAACGTGGCTCAGCCCGACATCTACTGTGTCGATCTGAACGACAACATTTTTGAGGCCGGCGACACCATTTCGTTCTTCTACGGAGCGGTGAACAGTGCGGCTCTCGAGACGTACGCCTACGGATCCGCACTCGGTGCGCAGACCTCCGACCGCGAAGCGGCCGCAGCGGCGCCGTCCGAGTTCACGGTTCTGCCGGCGGGTGGCGTTGCCAATGGCGGCGACATCCTGTACGTGGATGGCATGGACGGCCGCGGTGCGCAGCCGTACTTTGACACCGCGTTCCAGTCTCTCGGTCTCTTCGAGAAGATTGACCGCTACGACGTCCGTGGTCCTTCGTCCGGTGTCTCCAACCGTCCCGCGGGACGCGTGAAGGACATCGCGCAGCTGGTTCCCACCTATCGCAAGATCATCTGGGATACCGGCGACCTCGATACGGGTCTGGGCAACGGCTCGACGACCCCCGAGAAGACGAACGACTACAAGCTCGTCAACTCGTTCCTCGCGAACCTGTCGCCCAGCGGCGGCGTGTACATCGCGGGTGACGATGTTCCTCAGGTGCTGGATACGTACCAGTCCAGCGTTCATCCGAACGGCGTCGACGCGATTGCATTCAAGTCGACCTACCTGCCGTTCAACCTGACGTCGGCTAACCACCGTCCGAGCTTCGGGATTTCCCCGATCGGCACGGCGGTCGCTGGCGGTATGTTCGTGAGCGACGCTACCATGGTCCTCTATGGCGGCTGCCCGCTGATCAATGACTTCGACGTCATTGAGCCCCAGGGTACCACCGTCAACCAGATGACCTACGGTGCGGGCACGCCCGCGTCGACCAACGGCGCGGTTGTGAGCAACATCGTCGGTAGCTCGCGTGTGGTCTTCGGCGGATTCAGCTTCATTTACATTCGTGACAACGATAACAATGGACGCATGGACCGCGCGGACTTCATGTACGACGTCATCACCTTCCTGCAGAACACGCCGAGTGCGCCGACCCCGGTTGCCTCGGGTAAGGTGAACAGCCTGCAGCAGAACTATCCCAACCCGTTCAACCCGCAGACGACGATCGCGTTCTCCATCAAGGATCGCGGTCTCGTGACCCTCAAGGTCTACAACGTCGCGGGCGAGCTGGTGCGGACGATTGCTGACGAGCAGTTCACCGCGGGTTCGCACACGAAGGTGTGGGACGGTCGCAACGATGCCGGCCAGCCGGTGTCGAGCGGTGTCTACTTCTACAAGCTCGTGTCGAACAACTTCACGCAGACGAAGAAGATGGTTCTTCTGAAGTAAGGAGTTTCTTCGAACCCGAGTTCGTGGGAATTACGCACGGGGGTCGCATCGAAAGATGCGGCCCCCGTGTTTTTTGCCCCTCCCGACGCCGTCCGCCCCCGGAGGGGGAGGAGAGGGGGCAGGTGGGGGTCCGACATCGGGTAATCCCGGCCCCCCGTCCGACTCCATCTACGGGTATCGGGGGCAGGGCGGGTGGTCTCCCGCCGGAGATTTGGTTTGACACGATTTCGCGGATTCCATTATATTTCAACCGCTTCAGCGCCAAGTCCCCAACCCAGATAGCCCCACGCACGAAGGAGCCGTTCTTCGAATGAGGACATACGTCCAGGGTCTAGTCTTACTGCTGCTCTGTGTGGTTGCCGTGACGGCATCCTGCCGCCGCAACCAGCCCTCGCTGGTGGATACCAACCAGCCACCGGACACGGAGTTGTGGTACGCCCCGCCGGATTCCACCGACTACGAGTACATCGTGCACCTCTACTGGCGTGGCCGCGACAATGACGGCGTCACCCAGCAGTACATCTGGACGGTCCGGGATACCCTGGCCACGGACGCCACGCGCTGGAATCCGGCCACGCGCCTGCGTGACTACCAGGAAGGCCACGTCACCTTGCGCACGGACTCGGTGTACTCATTCACCGCCTACAAGGACGTGGCCGGGGTGGGCGTGCGGAAGAACCGCCAGGCATTCTACGTGGCGGCCATCGACGACAACGGCGTCATCGACCCGTTCCCGGCGGCGGTCGAGTTCATCGCAACCATCGACCGGCTGCCCGAGATGAGGTTTGTGACCTACGTGGATGGCGTCGCGCGCAACTACAATTCCAGTGCGTCACCGCCGGTGGACACCGTGGGCATGTTTCGGCCGTTCCAGATCAGCTACCACGGCATAACGGGGAACGGCGTCGTGCGCGGGTACGAGTTCTTTCCGCTCAACTCCAACGTGATCCTGCCGGGCGCCAATGAATGGACGGAGGATCTCTCCGATACCTTGCGGTCCTTCCCCAACACGGGTGTCGATGCGCTGCCGGCTGGTGTTTTCCGTTTTGCGGCGCGCTGTATCGACGATGCCAATGCGGAGTCTCAGGTGGACGCGGGCCAGTTCCGCCGCGGTGTTTGCCAGGTCGTGGTCAACTTCGATCCCGACACCCGCATCACCGAGGTGTTCAATACCTGGTTCCGTAATGGTGTCCCCACCACGGTGCCCATCAACTTCACCGACGGCCAGCCGGATACGGTCCCGTTCAGGAGCTGGGTCAACTATCGTTACAACGCCTGGGACGACCGCCGGGATGTCAAGGTGTGCTCGGTGACGGACCCGGACCAGTGCATCGATTTTCAGGTGAAGTACGTCCGCAACTCGGACCGTGTCCCCGGCGCTTTCGAAGACAGCGGGTGGTTGCCGCGAAACGGGAAGCACGATTCGGACGCCAACTCGGCCACCGACTCGAACAGCGTCGCCATCGGGTCGCTCGAGTACCAGTGGTACGCGCGCGCCATCGATGAGAACGGAAGCGGCGACGGGACGCCGCCCTATTTCAGTATTATCGGCAACTTCGACCCCACGCTGGACTCGTCTGGCCTGGTGGACCATTTCGGCAACCCGGTGAACATTGCCACCGTCGACACACTTACCTGGAATTTCTACAAGGGAATCGGCTGGCCCTACAACGCGCAGGCCGACACGTTCGATCCCGGCACACAGAAGTACGTCAAACGCTGGGGCTGGACCCTGTCCGGCACCGGGCACGACAGCCCCAAGGATCCACCGGGCTCGGCGGTCAACGCATGGCGATACTACGTGTACACCGACTACAATCCGGCAACCAACACCGGCACTTTCTGGCCGCTGGGGCGCGCGGGGAACTCGTGGTTCCCGGGTCCGGCGATCAACGTGATGAACGACGTCTTCCAGCTCACGGTTCGTTACGACGATCCGCAGGGCGACGACGTGTTCGCCAACCAGCCCGGGTATTTCAACAACACGGTTACTATTGTTCTCTACGGGCGCGACCTCGCGACGAACGCGGGCGATTTTGCGCAGTTTGTGTTCTGGGATGAAGTCCCCACAGATCAGCCGGCTGGATCCGGCGTCAGCACCAAGAATCTCGTCAACTCGTTCAATACGAGCTCGCTCGGCCGATGGACGCCCCGCAAGGTGATCCAGTTCTATCTGAAGTTCGAGCGTTGAGGGGGATTGGAACCTATGAAGCAACTCGTCGTTCTTTGCATGCTTCTTTCCGTGGTGGCGATTGCCGCCTGCAGCGAAAGCGGCGGTGGTGAAGCCTACGAAAACCAGCCCCCGCAGGTCTGGTTGTCCGCGGCGCCTCCGGAGGGCTCGGTCAGCAAGTACACCGTGAAGCTGTACTGGGGTGGCTGGGATCCGGACGGCGAAATTCGCTACTACCAGTATCTGGTAACGGATAACAAGACGGGTGTGTTCGACCCGATGGACCTCGAGAACGGGGAGTGGCTGACGGTCGTCGCCAACGACTCCACCTTCACCTTTACCGCCGACAGCCTGGTCAACCCCAATACGACCAAGCTCAGCGCGGAGTTCGTGCGATCGCACACCTTCTTCATCCGTGCCGTCGACGAGCGCGGACTCAAGTCAGAGTATGCGTACCGCTCGTTCACCTCGCGCACCCTGTCGCCGGAAGTGATCATCGACGTGCCCAAGGCCAGCGGCGGCAGCGCCGCCGACGTGCCGCCGATTGCGACCTTTCGCTGGCGGGCCACCGACTACGTGGACGATTTGAACAGCAAGCAGGATCCGGAGTCGGTGCAGTACGTGCTCAAGAGCACGGCGCCATTCGGAGGGAACTTCATTGCCACGCTCGATTACCTGCGCTCTCCGGCGTCCAGGGTCGACTGGTCGGACTGGATCTACTACAAGCTCCCCGGCGACAGCGGCAAGTCATGGACCACGTCACCGCAGGACTTCGGGACCTACATGCTCGCCGTGCGGGCCAAGGATGAGGCCGGTGCCATCACGCCGGTGCTGGACGAGCGTTACAACGCGCGGCGCGTTCGCGTGTCCACGCGCACTACGGGCCCCCTGTTCTACTGTTCCAATATCTACATGGGTTCGGTATCGACCACGGTGTGCAACACCCCTGCCACGATTCTTGACATTCCCGCTGGCGTCGGGCTCGATTTCCGCCTCACCGCCACCGCCGATTCCTACGGCGGTCTGGTTTCCGGGTACCGCTACGGCTGGGACATCACCGATCTCGACGATCCCGAGCAGTGGGAAGTGGATTTTACGCCGTTCGTGATCACCGACGATCTGGGACGGGTTACCGCGAAGACACCCGCGCGCTCGTTCTTCTTTGGAACGCACGTATTCACGGCCGAGGTCATCGACAACTCGGGCTACTGCTCGCGCGTCGAGGTGAAGGTCAACATCGTGCAGTTTTCACTGGAGCGCAACGTGCTGGTGGTGGACGATTTCTCCGCCGACAACGAGGTGCTGCAGGCGGGCTGGACCAACCCGCTGGGCAGGGGAATCCTTCCCAGCGACGCCGAGCACGACGCGTTCTGGCTTAGCATGATGGACAACGTGTTGGGCTTCGATCCGACCCTCGACATGGTTGCCACCCAGCTGGGCAGCAACATCCCGCTCACCAAGCTGGCGAATTACAAGTCGATCATCTGGAGCGTGTATGGTGACGTGGCCACGCGCGAGGCGACCAAGTTGCCGGAGTTGTACCGCTACATCCTGCATCGCTCGTCCAGCGGCGCATCCACCGCGAGTGGAAAGGTGACGCCCAACCTGATCGCGCTCACCATGGCCGCGGGTGGGCACATTCTCATCGCGGGTCAGCAGCCGGTACAGAACGTCATTCCGCGCTCGCAGAACACACCGCGTTTCCCGTTCATCTTTCTGTATGAGCTGGAGGACCCGCAAACGGGCACGCCAGATATCGACGATCCGTCTGGCAGCACCGACTTCTCGTACCGGGAGCTGTGCCTGGAGACGCTCGACCTGGCATACATGACCAACCAGCGCCTGCGCAACAAGGCGGATAACTACTGCCGCGTGGTATCTACCATTCGCTCGCAGTTCGGGTCGCTGCGCGACGACACCATGCGCGAGGCGCGTCCCATTGATCCCAACTTCCCGCTGCTGCAGCTGCGGCCGGAGACCGCCGCCCCCGGAAAGTGGCACGATCCGGCCGTGCGCGGCCTGGATGTGGAGGTCTACAACCCGCAGTACTTCGCGACTTTCTGCAGGTATGTGCCCACCTCGCCGCGGAGCTGCTTCCAGCCCATCTATGGTCTCGGGTGCAACGACGTGAACGAACCCACCTACAACCAGCCGGTGGCGTTCTTTACGTCCACGTACGCGAACAAGGTGGCGGACGTGCCCGGCGCCATTGGCGCCCGCAGCGCGGTGTTTGGATTTTCGCCGGTCATGTTCAACCCGGACCAGGTAAGGCCAGCAATCGAGTACATCTTGTTCAATGAGTGGAAGCTGCCCCGGAAGGCCACTACCGCTTCCAATTAGGCGCTTCCCATGCTAGGAGGAAGTTCTTTGACCCCATCCCGCTCCGCGGTCCGGGCGGTGATCGCTGCGATCGCCGCCCTTGGATCGGTCACGGCTGTGCGCGCCCAGACGAGTGCGCCTGACTCGCTTGTTCTCCAGGTTCCAACCGACGTGGTGGCGCGGAGCGTATATGATCGTGGCTCGCGGGACTTCGTGGTGTGGGTGACCTGGCGCGAGAGCCCCGACAGCATCGCCGCGGTTATTCACCAGCCGGATGTCTCCGGGTGGTCGGTGACCACACCGCCCGCCCAGCTCACCCAGCCGGTGGCGGCCGGAGCGTATAGCGGCGACACGGACCGAACAATCCTGTTCCGCTGCACGCGTGCGGGTGTGGTGGGCGTGGATTCGGTGCGCATCTCCTACGAGATCCGGCGTGAAGAATTCCTGTCCGGTACGTTGACGCTGACCCCGTCGTACGTGCCCGGTACCTACCTTCCCGTCCCGTTTCGGAACCAGAACGACGGCCAGACCGTCGACTTCGGCATCCAACTGGCGTTTGGCTCCGGCAGCGCCGACCTGCAGGGGAGCTTCTCCCTGGGAGTCGAGGACTTCGAGGGCTTCCACGTCTGGCGCGGTATCGAGCCCGACGGCAGCGACATGGTGATCATCGGCGAGTTATCCAAGGAAGAGGCGTTCTACGGCTTCTCTCCCGGCGGGAGCATCGTCGACTCGGTGTATTTCTACATGATTCTCCCCGTGCTGCGTCAGCAGATGCCCTGGTTCTCGCCCTTCGGCGCGGTCGATTGTCTGGGCACGCGCATCGACCAGGATCTCGACCCGGACCAGTTGTTCTGGTTCGATTGCAACGCCACCAACGGATTCACCTACCAGTATGCGGTCACCTCGTTCGACCGCGGATACAACATCGGGTCGAGTACGCAGGGGCTGGTCAAGACCGACCACTGTCCGGTCACGGAAGGTATGCCCTATCCCTGCAGGGACGAGCTCGTGCCGCTGGATATCCAGGTGGACGCGCAGAACGACCTCTACGACGTGTACGCGGTTCCAAATCCGTTTCGATCCGGCAGCAGCCGGCTCACCGCGGAGAACTATCACGACTTCCCGGACGACGTCATACGGTTCGTCAACGTTCCGCCCAGTTGTACCATCCGGGTCTACACCGTCGCCGGAGACCTGGTGTGGGAGACGACCCACGACGCGTCCACCGGGAACGTCGAATGGGACGTGACCAACCAGAACTCGCAGGATGTCTCTTCGGGCGTCTACCTGTACCGCGTGGACAAACCCAACGGGGCCTATGTCTACGGACGCATCGCCGTGATTCGCTGAGCCGGGTTTAGCGCCCGCTCCTTTTTGTGCACACGGCCGCCCCCGGAGGCGGCCGCGGTGCGTTGTGGCGTGGAATTGACGCCCCCCGCCCGCCTCTGTTAGAGTGGCGCGAGGGGCGCCAAAACATCGCGTGAGCGCCGCACCGGGTAGCCAAGCCGCAACACGCCCCGGCCGTTTCCGCCGCAAATCCGAATCGCGATCCCCGATCCGTTTCACCGCTTCCGGCGAAAGGACACGAGAAGACATGCACGAAATGTTGAACTACATCGATGGTAAATGGGTTCGTTCGCGCACCGGACGAACCGAGGAGAACCGCAATCCCGCCGACCACGACGAGGTGGTGTGCACGTACCAGGCCTCTTCGGCGGAGGATGTCGACGCGGCGGTCGCGGCGGCAAAGAAGGCCTACCGTTCCTGGCGCCTGGTCCCGGCGCCGCGGCGGGCCGAATACCTGTTCAAGCTGGGCGCGATTCTCAGCGCTCACAAGGAGCAGTACGCGAGCGACATGACGCGGGAGATGGGCAAGGTGCTGGCGGAGACGCGTGGCGACGTCCAGGAGGGCATCGACACCGCGTATCTCTCCGGTGGCGAGGGGCGGCGCCTGTTTGGAGACGCGGTACCCTGCGAGCTGCCCAACAAGGCGGGTTGGTCGGAGCGTCATCCGATCGGTGTGTGCGGACTCATCACGCCGTGGAACTTCCCCATGGCCATCCCCACCTGGAAGCTGTTTCCGGCGCTGGTGTGTGGGAACACGGCGGTCATCAAGCCCGCCAGTGACACGCCTCTGTCGGTGTGGAACCTGGTCAAGGCATGCGAGGAAGCGGGCATTCCCCCCGGTGTGGTCAATCTGGTAACCGGGGACGGCCGCAGTGTCGGCAACCGGATCGTGGAACACCCGGATGTCCGCGTCATCTCCTTTACCGGCTCGTCGGACGTGGGGCGGCGTCTGGGTGAGGTGTGCGGGCGCTCGCTCAAGCGCGTCTCGCTCGAACTGGGAGGCAAGAACGCGCAGATCGTCATGGATGACGCCAACCTGGAGCTCGCCCTGGAAGGGGTGCTGTGGGGCGCATTCGGGACCACCGGACAGCGCTGCACCGCCACCAGCCGGCTGATTCTTCACAAGTCCATCCACAAACGCTTCGTGGAGATGCTCGAGGCGCGCGTAAAGACGCTGAAGCTCGGCAACGGGCTCGACGAATCGGTTCAGATCGGGCCCACGGTGAGCAAGTCGCAGCGCGAGAGCGTGCACCACTACGTGGAGATCGGCAAGAAGGAGGACCGTGCCCGCCTGGTGTGCGGCGGTGAGTTCTACACCCGGGGCGAGTGCGAGAAGGGCTGGTTCTACGCGCCTACCATTTTCGACGGCGTGACGCGTTCCATGCGCATCGCACGCGAGGAGATCTTCGGTCCGGTGCTGTCGGTGCTGGAGGCGAACGACCTGGACGACGCCATCGAAACCCTCAACGACACCGATTACGGGCTGTCGTCTTCCATCTACACCCAGGATGTCAACAGCGCATTCCGCGCCATACGGGATATCGAGGCCGGCATTACCTATGTCAACGGCCCGACCATCGGTGCGGAAGTGCAGTTGCCGTTCGGCGGCGTCAAGGATACGGGCAACGGGCACCGCGAGGCGTCGCACACGGTGCTGGACATTTTCACGGAATGGAAATCGGTATATGTCGACTACAGTGGGCGGCTCCAGAGAGCACAAATCGACACGGAAGCGGCGGAGTAGCGTGGCGCGCGCCGGAGAGGCCAAGCGCGTCTATCACTTTGGCGACGGCGGGGCGGAGAGCGGTTCGCACGCCAAAGAGCTGCTGGGCGGCAAGGGTGCGAATATCGCCGAGATGACAAACCTCGGCATTCCCGTGCCCCCGGGGTTCACCATCACCACCGAGGTGTGCACCTACTTCATGGAAAACGGGGGCAACTACCCCCCGGAGCTGAGAGCGGAAGTAGACCAGCATCTGCGCCGGGTGGAGAAGGAAACCGGCAAGACCTTTGGCGGTGGCGAGAACCCGCTGCTGTTGTCGGTACGCTCCGGGGCACGTGTCTCCATGCCCGGCATGATGGACACAGTGCTCAACCTCGGTCTCAACGACGACACCGTGCACGCGCTGGCCCGCAAGGCCGGCAATCCCCGCTTTGCTCTCGACTCCTACCGCCGTCTGATCCAGATGTACGGAGACGTCGTCATGGGGGTGGATGGCGCGCAGTTCGAACATGTCCTGACCGAGAGCCGCAACGCCCACGGTGTCGGCGACGACTCCATGCTGCCACCCGAGACGCTGCAGTCGCTCATCGTGCGCTTCAAGGAGATCGTGCGTGCCAGTGCCGGCCGCGATTTTCCGCAAGATGCCGACGAGCAACTGTGGGGAGCAATCGGGGCGGTGTTCTCCTCGTGGGATTCCCCGCGCGCCATTTCCTATCGGAAGATGAGCGGTTATCCCGACCACTGGGGCACCGCGGTGAACGTGCAGGCCATGGTGTTCGGCAACATGGGGGAGGACTGCGCCACCGGTGTCGCCTTTACCCGCGATCCCTCCACCGGAGAGCGGCGCTTCTTTGGCGAGTATCTGGTGAACGCACAGGGCGAAGACGTGGTGGCGGGCATCCGCACCCCGCTGCCCATCGACGGCGCCTCCGAGAGCCTGGAAGCCCGCATGCCCGCCCTGTACGCCGAGCTGGTGGAGATCTACCGTCGGCTCGAGCAGCACTACAAGGACATGCAGGACATCGAATTCACCATCGAGACCGGCCGCCTGTGGATGTTGCAGACGCGAAACGGAAAGCGCACCGGACGCGCCGCGGTGAAGATCGCGGTGGACATGGTGGGCGAGGGGCTGATCGACCGTCGCACCGCCGTGTCGCGTGTGGCACCCGCCCAGCTCGAGCAGCTCCTGCACCCGGCCATCGATGCGACGTCGGCGCCGGCCCCCATCGCGCACGGGTTGCCCGCCTCTCCGGGTGCGGCGTCGGGACGCGTGGTGTTCGCGGTGGATCGCGCGGTGACGATGGCGGAGGCGGGCGAGCAAGTCATCCTGGTTCGCTCCGAGACGTCGCCGGAAGACATCGATGGCATGCGTGTCGCGCGCGCCATCCTCACCAGCACCGGGGGGATGACGTCGCACGCCGCGGTGGTGGCACGCGGCATGGGCAAGTGTTGTGTGGTCGGTTGCACCGGTCTGGACATCGACCACGCCGCCGGCACGTTCTCGGTGAACGGGTGTACGGTCAAGGAAGGCGATTCCATCACCGTGGAAGGGAGCACCGGGAACGTGTACCTGGGCGAGATTCCCACCACCCAGGCCGAGTTGGACGAGACCTTCGACCAGTTCATGGAGTGGGCCGACGCCGTGCGCCGCCTGCGCGTGCGCGCCAACGCCGACACCCCGGACGATGCCCGCCATGCGCGGCGCTTCGGTGCGGAGGGGATCGGGTTGTGCCGGACCGAACACATGTTCTTTGACGAAGCGCGGATCGACTGGGTGCGCCGCATGATCGTCGCCGAGTCGGAGGCCCAGCGGCGCGATGCCCTGGAGCACCTGTTGCCGATGCAGCGGGAGGACTTCGTGGGTGTGTTCCGGGCCATGGACGGACTGCCGGTCACGGTGCGCCTGCTGGATCCGCCGCTGCACGAGTTCGTGCCCGGCGAGCGGCACGAGATCGAGGCGCTGGCGAAGCGAATCGGTGTCGACGCCGATCATCTGGCAACGAAGATTCGTTCCCTGCATGAATTCAACCCCATGCTGGGGCACCGCGGCTGCCGTCTGGGGATCACCTTCCCGGAGATCTACGAGATGCAGGTGCGCGCCATCGTGGAGGCCGCATGCGCGGTGCAGCGCGACGGCGTGGTGGTGCACCCCGAGATCATGATTCCACTGGTCGGTCTGCGCACGGAACTCGCGCTGTTGCGGGAGATGGTGGTACGGGTGGCGGATAAAATCATCGCCGCCAACGGCGTGAAGCTGCCCTACCTGGTGGGCACCATGATCGAGGTGCCGCGTGCGGCGCTCACCGCGGGCGAGATCGCGTCGGTGTCCGACTTCTTCAGCTTTGGCACCAACGACCTCACCCAGATGACGTTCGGGTTCAGCCGGGACGATTCGCCCAAGTTCCTGGCCGCGTACATCGCCGCGGGGGTCCTGACCCGCGACCCGTTCGAAACCATCGACATGCACGGTGTGGGCCGGCTGGTCCGCCTGGCCACCGAGGAGGGCCGTGCCGCCCGCCCCGGCCTCAAGGTGGGGGTATGTGGCGAACACGGCGGCGACCCGGCCTCGGTGCGTTTCATGCACGACATCGGGCTCGATTACGTGAGTTGTTCTCCGTTCCGGGTGCCGGTGGCCCGCCTGGCGGCTGCCCAGGCCGCCATGCAGGCGGGCTGATTGGAGGCACTGGCGCGCCGCCCCGCCCTCGCCGCGGCGGGGATCGCGATGGCGATCGCCCTCGCCTCCGCGACGGCCCTCGCGGCCATCGCCGGGCGCTGGACCCCCGTTTCCGGGCTGTCCGTCGCCGGCTGGACCCTGGCCGGCGGGACGGCGACGGCGCTCCTGGCCCTGGCGTTCCCGCGCCTGTTTCGACGCCCCGACGGCACCTCCCTCGCGTCCCCGGGCCTCGCCAATGCCCTCACCCTCACCCGCCTGGTCTGGACCGCCCCGGTGGCGGTGCTCCTGGCCGGTGGGGCATACGGAACCGCCCTGGCCCTCTACGCCCTGCTCCTCGCGACCGACATCGTGGACGGGATCGTGGCGCGGGCACGCCGTGAAGTCAGCGTGTTCGGCGTCGTCGCGGATCCCGTGGCCGACGTGATATCGACGTTCGCCGTGTTCAGTGTCTTTGTGGTCGACAATCTCGTGCCCTTGTGGCTATACCTCTTGCTGGCGGCGCGTTACGCCATGCTGCTGGCCGGATCGGCCATCCTGACCGCGCTGGCGGGTCCCATTGCCTACCGCGCAACGGTCGCCGGCAAGATCGTCGGCGTGGTGCAGGGTGTCGGTGCGGGCCTGATCATCTGGGGCGCGGGGGGACTGCAACCGGGTCTGGCCCGGGCGGTATTTGCCGTTCTCGGCCTCGGATTTGCTTCTGTTATCGTGTCCCAGGGCTACATCGGCTGGCGTCACATCCGCAAAACGACACGCGGAAGGACAGTTCAAGGTGGATCTTCGCGGTAATCTCGCCATTTTCGGGCCTATTTCGGTCCTGCAGCTCATCAATCTGGAGCAATCCAGCGGGGAGCTCACGTTCGAGAGCCACGGCAATACCGCTCGCATCTACTTCGAGCGGGGCAGTGTTACCTACGCAGAAATTGCCGACCGCAAGATGAAGCTGGGCGAGTACCTGCTCGCGCAGGGGCTGATTACGCGCGAGGCGCTGGACCGGGGCCTCGACGCGCAGGGGTTGCGCCGCCGCCTCGGTGCTGTGCTGGTGGAGATGGGCGCCATCGACGCCACCGCACTCACCCGCGCCATCGAGGAACAGATCAAAGAGGTGGTATACGAAGTGGTCCGCTGGCGTGGCGGGCGTTTCCGTTTCACCAGCGGGCGCAAGCCCAAGTCGCAGGACGTCTTCATCGACATTCCGCTCGACCACCTCATCCTCGAGGGACTCAAACGCCTCGACGAAGAGGGAGTGCGGCGGTGAACTTTCGACGACTGGCTCCCGGCCTCGTCGCGCTGATCGTCCTCCACCCCGCCACTGCCCTCGCCACCACGGCGGCCTCGCTTTCCGGCCGCATCCACCTGGACGGACGCCTCGACGATTACGCCGCGGACGAGTGGATACTCGATGCCACCAGTGCGTTCCCCGAGCACGACGACGACTCGCGATGGGGCAATGACAACGACGTGTCGCGCGTGGCAATCACCTGGGACGACGCGCGTCTCTACCTGGCGGTCGATTTCACCGCCGCGGCCACGGGCGTGATGGTGATGATCGGCAGCGGACCGGGGGGCATCGCGTCGCTCGATGCCACCGGGGATTTTCGCCGCGCCATCGACCTTCCCTTCGCACCCAACCTTCTGCTGCTCGCGACGCCCACGTCCGATCCGCTGGCGGCGCGCGCCGACGCCACCCACGCGTTCGGGTTGGTGGACCGCGCCACGCTCCCTGCCGTCGTGTCGTCGTCGGCGGGTGCCGCGGGGTTCGAGGCGTGGATCCCGTGGACGCTGCTGGACGTGTCGCGCCCGCTGCGCGTCGTGGTGGTCATCACCGGAGACGCCGCAAGCGGGGCGGGGGATGCGGCGCCGGACTCCCGCGTCGCGCTCTCCCAGGACCGTTACGCACGCGCCTCCCTCGACCGCTGGATCACGCTGACACCCGATGCCGACGGCGACGGCGGTGCCGACGCCGGCGTGGCCCCGCGCGCGGCGGCGAGCGTGCAGCCGGGCACCGCGCCGGTTGCCGAGCGCGGTGACGCGGGCATCGACATCTATGTCGACCCGGGCGCGTTCGCGCCCGACCGTGGCGAGAGCGCCGTGTTCACGGCATACTGTCCCGCTGGCCCCATGCAGGACGTGTCCGGAAGCTGCATCATATTCGCCATGGACGGCCGCCGCATCCGCACCTTCCCGCTGTCGGCGGCGGGGCCGGTGGCAAACATGAAAGCGTCGTGGGACGGACGCGACGACGGCGGCGGCGCGTGCGACGCCGGCATCTACCTGGCAGCCTTCGACCTGGAGTTCACCGTGGACGGGACACGCCAGCAGGCCCGCAAGCGCAGCGGCGTTGCGGTGGTGAGATAGCCGTGCGGCGCGTGACGCGCTTGCTGGCCGCGTTGCTCATGGCCGCGGCGGTGCCCGCCCCGGCTCAGGCCTACTTTGAGAACGCACTCCTGTCCGCGCGCACCGCCTCGCTCGGCGGTGCGTTCGTCGCCATCGCGGACGATCCCTCCACGGTCATCGACAACGCGGCCGGACTCACCGGTATCACCGTACCGTCCTTCATGTTCACCTGGCAGAATCCATACGGGGTCGACGGCCTCGACGAGGGGTTCGCGTCCGCCGCGCTGCCCGCGGGCCCGGTGGCGCTGGGTGCCGCGTGGTTTCATCGCGGCCTGGACGGGGCGCTTTCCGAGGACATGCTCACGCTGTCGGTGGCCCGCGATCTCAAGCGCACCGCGGAGGATGCATCGCTCTCCATCGGTTTGAGCGTTGAGCTGGCGCGCGTTTCCGCCCGGGCCGGAATCGACGAGTCGGCCACCGCGTTCGGTCTGGGCGCGTCCGTGCTGCTGCGTCCCTTCGCATTCATCGGAATGGGCTACTCGCTGCAATCCGTCAACCAGCCCCAGCTCGACCTGGTTGCGGGTGGCACCTCGACACCGTTGCGCCGTACGCAGGCGGCGGGTCTGTCCTACTACTGGGACCAGCGGCTCACGGTGACGGTGGAGACACACGAGGGCGCCGATGGGATCTGGCGCGGACGCGGTGGCATCGAGCTCGACGCGAGCCGCCACCTCGCCCTGCGCGCCGGCCTCGACGATTCCCGCGCCACGGCCGGGTTCGGCGTGGCGTGGAAGCGGGTTGTGTTCGACGCGGCCATGCGCTCGCACGAGACGCTCGGTGCGAGCTACGTGGTATCGCTGCGCTACTCGCTCGCTTCCGGGGAGGTGTCGCGTGTCGCGCCGTGACGCAGCGCTCGTCGTGGTGGCGCTGGCCGTCCTCGCGGCGGCATCGCCCGTGGCCGCCGCCGGGGGCGACGGCCCGCTGGTTCCGGTTGCCGCGCGCGCGCGCCTCGATTTGAATCTGGTGGCCGCCGAGGGCACCGCGCCGTGGAGCTGGGATGCGCAGTCGCGCTCGCCGCTGGACATGTCGCGCTTCATGGCCGACCTCACCGCGGGCGATGGCGGGATGGGCGTGCTCTACCTCAAGGGTGCCGCCAACTGGGACGATGCGGACGACGCGCAGGGCCGCGTTGCCTTCACCCTCGAGCAGGGCGACTACCTGTACCGGCACGCGCTCGGCGGCGGCGTTCTGTCGGCGCGCCTGTTCGACGACGAGCGGCGCTACTTCACCGGGGAACTGGGCACGGTGCTCATGCAGGACGACGTGGTGCAGGCGTTCGAGCATCGCTTCGGTATCCGCGTGAACGCCACGCGCGGTTCCCTGGGCGCGGACTACCTGGCGTCTTCACTGGACAGCGGGCTTGAAACGCAGGTGCTGCAGCGTGGCGCGCTGCGCATGTCATCCACGTTTGCGCACGTGGGCGTTGCCTACCAGCACACCAATCCCGAACAGGGCGAGGATCGGGCGGTGGTTCAGGCGGAGGCGGCGGCGTACTACCGACGGCTGACCGGCATCGTCTCGTTTGCGCAATCCGGACCGGGCAGCGGGTTCTTCTATCCGTCGGGATCGTTCGATGCGGACGGAAACGGCTATGTGGCCGCGGCGCCGGAGAACTCGGCGACCTCCCTCGAGGCGCGTGTGCGCCGCCTGGCCATCGACGACATCCGCCTGGACGCCATCTACCAGTACCAGGCCACCGGTGTGGCCTACGTCAATGAACTCTCCACCACGCGGCCGGGCAGCGAATCCAACAGTGCCGGCCTCTACGCCACGCACCGGCTCTATGCGGTGGAGGGGCGGCTGTTCTGGAAGGACGAAACGCGTTTCGAAATTGAAGAGGCGCGCGTGCGTTCGCTGGAAGCCAGCGCGCGCGCGTTCCTGCGCGACAACTCGCAGTTGCTGCTGCGCGCGGGCGTGCAGCGGCGCGAGTTCCAGGGCCGCGAGGAATCCAATGCCGGGCTGGTGCAGGGCGGCTATCGCCGCGAACTGCAGCGCTTCATGGGCGGGGTGCAGGCCATGCTGGCCGGCATCGGCGAAGACATCGCGCCGCGCGCGGGCGTGGAGGCGCGCCTCAACTGGAGTGCGACCAGCGCCCTGTACGCGCGCTGGATCGTTGCGGACGAGAGCGAGCGCGCCAGCGCCATCTACGCGCGGCTGGAGTTCCGCCCCACCGGCCGCACCTGGGTGACGGTGGCGTACGGGTGGGGAAGTGTGGGAGACGCGCCCGACATGCTGGATGACCGCGACGCCATCCCCGCCGCCGACACCCGCGACGTGGTCACCGTCACCGTGCGGGGGGATTTCTGATGCGCGGCCGCGCGTGTGCGTACCGCCTGACCGCGCTGGTGGCGCTGGCACTTGCCGCGTTGCCCGCAGCACCCGACGCCGCGGTGCGCGTCGACCAGGACGAGGTGATCTTCACGCTCCAGGCGCCGGGGGCGAAGGATGTGTATCTGGTGGGCGACTTCAACCAGTGGAACCCCACGGTGGAACCGATGGACCGCGACGGTGACCGCTTCGAGGTCGGTCTGTTCCTGGTGGCGGGAAACTACCGCTACAAGTTCGTGGTGGACGGCGAGACCATCACCGATCCGGACAACCCCGGCCGATCGCCCGACAAGGGGTCGCCGCTGTCGCTGGTGGAGCGCAGTGGCGGGCTGATCCTGAGCACGGAGCTGCCCGACGACGCCGCGCCGCCGGCGCGCGCGGAGTTCGGCGTGCGCTACATCGGACGCTTCACGCGCGAGGACGGTGACTCGGACAACGCACAGCGCGTGGACGGGTTTGTCGCGGCGACGCTGAGCCGGTTGCACGCGCGCGGTGTGGTGGCGTCGCGCGACTCGTCGTGGTCGTGGTCGCCCGCCAACGCCGACGTGTATTTCGACCGTGGCTTCGTGGAAGTCGACGCCGGCAAACTTTGCATCCGCGGCTTTGAAAACGACTCCACCTGGGCGTCGTCGGATCCCATGCACATTCTGGGTGACGCCGGCGTGTTCGGCTATAACGCTGGCTTCCGCCGCCACGGCGCGTCGGCGGTGGCCACTGCCTCCAAGGGCGCCCTGCGCGGATTCTACGCCGACGAGACGCATCGCACCCCCGACGGCCGGGAGGCGCAACCCGTGTTCGGTGACTTCGTGGCCGGCACCGCCGCAGATACGAGTGTCTACGCCTACGTGCCCACCTTCGACGGGTCCGATGCCGCGGCGCTCGAGGCGACCCTGTCGTTCGCCGGCGGTGCCGCGGGCTACAGCTACCGTTCAGAACGGGGCGTCAACCCGGGCCGGGTGGTGGAGGTTGAGCGCGATGGTGCCGGTTTCGAAACGGACAACTACGCGACGCGCGAGGACCGCAACGCGTCGTCCCTGTGGCTGGCGTATGATGTTGGCAAGAAGCTGCGATTGACCGGCGCCTACGGGTGGGGCGGCATGAAGGCGCGCGCGTTTGCGGTCGCCGCCGATTCGAGTGCGGTGCCGTCACCCGTGTTCCCGGGCGCGGGGCAGCCGGTGGACACCGCGTTTCCGCTGGGTGAGACCGACCGCGTGGTGGCGACGCTCGCGGCGCGGGGCGATGGTGCCGGCGGCTCGCTGCGATGGGATTACACGCGCTTCGAGTTCGACGGTGTGGTGGGGGATGCGCGCGCCGACGTGCATCGCACAACGCTCGCCGGACATGGCGCGTGGAGGGGCTGGTCGCTCACCGGTTCGGCGCAGGTCACCCGCGCGGACTACGGTGACACGCCCGATGCGATGCACATCGACTGGCCCGAACAGAACGTGTGGCTTTCGTTGTGGGATGACTTCAGCGGCGAACGGCTCGCGGCCCTGAGCCTGGACAACTACAGCGTGTACCGGGGCGGCGCAACGCTGGAAGGCGGAACCCTGGGCGGCGGCGTCGACGCCACCGCGGTGGCGTCGGATCTGGTGGGGGCGCTCGCGCAGGCCACCGCGCACGCCGAGGTGGAGTGGCGCATCGCCGGACCCTGGCGCGCGCAGGCCGACGGACGCGCCGCGTGGTACCAGGGCGACCGCTGGTACGGTGCGGTGTACATCGAGGCCGGCTACCGGACGCACCGCCTCGACGCCAGCATCGGCTTCGGGTTCGACCCGTCGGCCTTCGACCCGGTGATCAACGACTACGCGAACACCGCGCGCGAGCGGCAGTTGCGCGACGCGCTGAACGGCGGCTTTGCGCGCAGCCGCGCTTCCGAAATCACATCCGGCGTGCGCGCCAGCGAGCGCTTCATGGAGGATACGCGTGCGATCAAGGTTGAAATCATTGTCCATCTGCCGTAAGAAACGCGGTATGACCGTGCGCCCGGGCTGGCTGGTGGTGGCGGCGCTCGTCGCCGCGGGCTGCGCGTCGCTCGCGCCGCGCTCGCGCATCGCCGGGCCGGTGTCGGAAGGCGACGGGGTGCGCTTCGTGTACTTCGCGCCCACGGCGCACCGCGTGCAGCTGGCCGGCAGCTGGCCCGAGAACAACTGGGCCCGTGGGGACGGGTCGGTGGGGGAGGCCAACATCGGCCTGATGGCCGACGACGATGGCGACGGGATGTGGGAGATCACGGTGCCGCTGCCGGAGGGCCGGCACCAGTACCTGTTCTGGGTGGACGAGGCCACCTGGGCGCTCGACCCGGGCAACCCCGTACAGGTGGAGGCCGGACCGGCGGGGCGGGCCTCTGAGGTTGTTCTGGTGGCGCGAGGCGCCGAAATGGAGATCCGATGAAATCCGGGGTGGTGTTTGCGATGTTCGTCCTGGTGTTGGCTGGTTGCGCCGGTCCCAAGCCGCCGCCGCGTACCGGCGGGCCGGAACTGGTGGGCGGCGGGGCGCTGTTCCGCTACCGAAACTCTGATGCCAAAAAGGTTTACCTCGTTGGGGACTTCAACGACTGGGCCCCCTCCACCGACCCCATGACCGACGAGAACGGTGACGGGGAATGGACCCTTTTCTACCCCCTGGGGCCGGGCCGCTACGCCTACAAGTTCGTGGTCGATGGCCGCTCCTGGATTGCCGACCCCACCAACCCGGAGACGGAGGCGGACGGCTTCGACGGCTGGAACTCGGTGCTGGTCATCCCCGAGCTGACCCCCTGATCGGGGTAATTCCCCCGGATTCCGCGTCGGGGTGTGGGGTTTCCGCTGATTCCTCGTGGGGTATTGCGCGCGGCGGCGGGTGCTGGTAGCATAGTAGTTAATCAACCCACAGCTCCAAGGGGCCGCCGCGGTGTGAGTTTGCCCGCCATGGTTGCCCAGGTGCCGGGCCTGCACGCGCGGGGCATGGGAGTTGCACGTTTGCCCTTAGGAACGTTCCGCCCCCACCCCGGTATTTGCAGATGCTCCCGTCCGTGAACAGGAATTTTGACGCAATGAACCTCCCCCGCCTCCCGCGCGTCATCACGCTTGCGGCCACGCTGTCACTGGCGTGGGCGGGCGTGCCCGCGGCCGCACCGGGCAGCGGCACGGCGATTATATCTCCCACCACGATTGCCGCGGGTTCGAGCGGGACGTGGACGATCACCTATACCGCGACTGAGCCCTTCAAGGACGGCACGGTGCGGCTCACGATCCCGGCCGGATGGACGGCCCCGCAGAATGGGTCCCCCGTCAGTCCCGGCTACGTGTCCGTCTCCACCAACGAGCCAACCGGGAACCCGAGTTTGGCCCTCGGCGGCTCCCTCATAACGGTAACGGTCGACACGCTGACGGCGGCCAACACGATCACGATCACCTACGGTGTGGGTCCAACCGGCCTCGCACAGGCCGCCACCAACGACAGTACCTATACATTCGAAATCGCGTCGGACCCGGCGGGCACGGCGACGGCGCTGATTGCGACTTCGCCCACCGTGCAGGTGAACCCTGCCGCGCCGGCCTATTTGACCGTTGCGCCCGACGACACCACGGTGACGGCGGGTGACTTCGCACACTACCGGCTCTTCGTCTTCGACACCTTCGGCAATCGATCGCCGCTTCCCTCCAGTCGCACCGTCAACTTCTTCCCGACCCACGGGCAGTTCTATCTCACCGATGACGCAACGCCGATCGGCAGCGTGGTGATTCCCGCGGCGCAGAGCTCGGTCGAGGTTCACTATCGCGCGACGCTTGCCACCACCGGCACCCCGCACCAGCTGGGGGCGCTGACCCTGACCGGATCGCCGCAGCTGGGCGGCTCGGCCGATGTCTCCGTGGTGGCGGGGCCGCTGAGCACGGGCAACTCGCTGATCTCGGCGACCACACCGGTGGTTGCCGACGGGATATCGCAGAGTTCGGTGGAGGTGACCTCGCGCGACGCCTTCGGCAACCCGCGACAGGGGGATACGGTGACGCTGGGCGTCGACGGCAACGCGGATCCGACCGACCCGGGCCCCACGACCGATGGTAACGGCAAAACGTCGGGTGTGGTGACGGACGAAACGGCCGAGACGGTCACGGTGTCGGCCTTCATCAACGCACAACTCATCGCGGCGACCGCACCAATCGACTTCGTCGCCGGAGGTGTGAGCGGGGTCACCAGCACGGTGGACGCCACCACGCCGGTGGTTGCCAACGGGGTGGCGACGAGTACGATCACGGTGACTGCACGCGATGCGCAGGGGAACCCGGTTTCCGGTCAGGTCGTGACGCTGGCCCTCCTGCCCACCGCCAACGCGGTGCTGACGCAGCCGGGCGGCGTCACCAACGGGCTGGGCCAGGTGACGGGAACGCTCACCAGCACGGTGCCGGGGCCGCGCACGATCACGGCGGTGATTGGTGTGACACCGCTGATTGACAACGCCGTCGTCAATTTCAACTCGGGGCCGCTGGCGAGCTTCCAGTGGACCGAAGTGGACGGAAATGCGGTGGCGGGGGTTGCGGAAACGGTGCGGCTCACGGCGAAGGACGCGCTCGGGAACACGGTCACCGGTTACACCGGAACGGTGACACTGACGGCGTCCAGTGCGGGTTCGGGAACCGTTGCCTGGGCGTCGCTGGGCATCAACTCAACCGTACCCGCCGGGAACAACACCGCAACGTACACCTTCGCTCCGGGTGACAACGGGACCCTGCAACTCAGCGTTACCGATACGCGCGCGGAGTCGATCCAGTTGACCGCGACGGATGGCGTTCCCACCGGCACGTCCGCGTCGATCCTCGTTGGCGCGGCCACAGCGGACAAGGTGGTGTTCGATGCGGGTAACAACCAGAGCGCCACGGTGAACACGTCGGTAGGAACCCCCCCGCGGGTCCTGGTGACCGACTTCTACAACAACCCGGTGGCGGGAGCGACGGTGACGTTCCGCGTGATCACAACCGTTACCGGCGTCGGGAGCGTCGATGTGACGGCGGGCGGCGGGGTGGATTCGACGGGGACGACGGATGCAGGTGGCTATGTTGACTGCGATGTCTGGCGAATGGGGATCAACGCCGGGAACAACCGCCTGCGTGCGCTCATTTCGTCGGGCAGCGTACCAGGTTTCACCTTCAACGCCACGGGCACGGCCGGAGCCGAGAACACGCTCAGCCTTTCTCCCCCCAGCCAGAGCGTCACGGTGGGGGCATTCCAGGTTGTCACGGCAACGCTTACCGACGCGTTCGGCAATCCAAAGCCCAACACGCGCGTCGACATCGCGATCACCGCCGCCAACGGGGGCACGCTCGAGGCGGATCCAGGGCACACGACGACCCAGCTCAGTCCGACGGCACGCTGGGGCAACACCGACGCGGCAGGCGTCACGACGGTTCGCTTCCGCGCGCCGTCAACCGCGGGCCTTCCCAATACTGTCGATGCATCGACATCTGTTATCGGCCAGGGGAGTGTCGCCGATGTGGTGTACACATCGTCCGCCAGCGGTGCCACCAACCTACGCATCACGTTCCAGGGGGCGTCGACGGCCGCCGCGGGCACCTCCATCGAGTTTCTGGTGGAGGCAATCGATGGAAACCAGAACGTCGATGTCACCAACACGTCGCAGGTCAATCTGACGCCCCAGGTTGGCAGTACGCTCGCCTTCAGCCTCGACGACCTCACATTTGAGACCACGCAGTTCAATCTGCAGAGCGGCGCGCGCACCATTTATGCGCGGGCGACGATGGCGGGGGATTGGAACATCACCGTCGATGGCAGCGGCCTGGGACCCGATACCAAACAGGTGTCGATTACCGACACGGGTGCCATCGACCACTACGTCGTGACCACGGTGCCGTCGGTGGTGGCGGGTGTCACCTTCGACGTATCCGTGCAGGCGCGGGACGTCTACGACAACCTCGTGGTCGGTGCCAACAACGTCGTGAACCTCGTAGCCATCGACGATGTTACCACCAACCCTGCGCTCTCAACGCTGCTAGTCGCCCAGACCACGCTGTCCGGTGGCCTCGCCACCCAGGCGGAGACTTACACCAGGGCTGAGTTGATGCGGGTGCGTGCGAGCGCTTCCGGCAAAGAGGGAATCAGCGGCGTTGTCAATGTGGCGGCTGCGCCGGCCTACCGCATCGCGAAGATCTCGGGCGACAATACAGGCGTCGCTGTTAGTGCCCCGCAGTTGCTCGAAGCGCAGGTGCTGGACGCGTTCGACAACCCGGTGGCCGGCCAGTCGGTGACCTTCGTGGTGATCGGTGGTGGGGGCAGCGTGTTGCCGGGAGCACCCAGCACTGGTGCGGCCGGCACCGCCCAGACCACACTTACGACGGGGAGCACGCCGGGCAACAACCTGGTCAAGGCGACGATTCTCGATGAGAACCCGGCCAGCCTGGAGCGCGTCGACTATCTGGTGGAGACCGTGCCGGGCGGGGTTGCGTACTTCACGGTGGTGCCCGCCAAGTTCAATCCGATTGCGGGCGAGGCTGTCAATCTCACCGTGACCGCGTTTGATGCCGAGGACAACGTTGTCTCGGACGACAACACCACCCAGATTCAACTCTCGTCGGGAAGTGGAACCGTCCAGTTCGGCGTGGCCACGGGCACGCTGGCGGCCGGGGTCTTCTCGACGACGGTAACGGACAACATCGCGGAGCAGTACACGGTGACGGCGGAGCTCTTCGGTGGCGGAGTGCCAACTGGGACAAGCGCGCCGGTTACCGTGGGGCATGCCCCGGCTTTTGCAGTCGTTTATGTGAGTGGTAACGCGAGCGGTGTTGCCGCCGGCTCGCAGCAGGTGCTGCAGGTGCGCGTGCGCGACGCGTATACCAACCCGGTGCCGGGTCAGCCGGTGACGTTCGCCGTGGCCAGCTCGCCGGGGGGCGCCACCATCACCGACGCGGTGGGCGATCCCAACGACGGCATCACCACCACAAATGCCGCCGGTCTCGCGCAGGCCACGTTGAACACCTCGGCTGTTTCCGGCACGAACCAGGTCAATGCGCGCATTCTGGACGGGCTGCCGCCCGACCACCTCGTGCCGTTCACCGTGGACACGAGTCCCAATTCGGCTACGACGCTGCGCATCACCTTCCTCGGTCCCACGACGGTGGCGGCCGGGCAGACGTCGTCGTTCAAGGTGGAGGCACTTGATGCCGGTCAGAACCTGGACACCTCGAACACCAGTCTGATCACGCTGACGCCGCAGACCGGGAGCAACCTCGACTTCAGCCTGTCTGATTTCGCCGGGGGTCTCACCCAGTTCAATCTGGTGGGTGGCACGCGCACGATCTATGTGCAGGGGACGAAGACCGGCTCCTGGAACATCACCGTGGATGACGGTCCGGGTGGCCTCGCGAGCGATACCAAGGGCATTACCGTCAACGACGCCGGCGTGGTGGACCACTACGTGGTCACGGCGCCGTCCAACGCCGTGGCGGGTGCCACCTGGAACGTTCTTGTCGAAGCGCGGGACGTGTACGACAACAAGGTGACGGGCGCCAGCAACCTGGTGAACCTCGCCGCGGTGCTCGCGTCGGACAGCACCAGTCTCGCCAGCTCCTCGCTGTCGGTGGGACAGGCAACCCTGACGGGCGGCTCGGTGGTCGTCAACGAGTTCTACACACGTGCGCAGGGAATCCGCGTGCGCGTGCGCGACGCGGGCAGCAAGGAGGGCTTCAGCGGGACGGTGCAGATCGGTGCGGCGATTGCCTACCAGGTGGTCAATGTCTCGGGCGACGGCATCGACATCGTGGCGGGCACCACTCGAACCCTGACAGGCAGAGTGGTCGACAGTTATAACAATCCCGTGCAGAACCAGACCGTGTCGTTCACCGCCGTGTCGGGTGGTGGTGACTTCGCCGGTGGCACTACGGCTCAAAGCGATATCAACGGCACGGTGGTCAAGGGCTTCAATACCGGGAATGTCGTTGGCATCAACGTGGCCCGCGCGTCGATTCTGGACGGGAATCCCATCGGCGTGGAGACGACGGACTTCACCGTGAGCACCAAGGCGGGGGCGCTCGACAACTACGAAGTGGTACCGGTCGATCCGCTCAAGATCAATCTCGTCGCCAACGAAACCACCAGTGTGATCGCCCGCGCGCGCGACCAGTACAACAACTACCGCATCCAGGACAATACCACCGTTGTGGGCCTGACAGCCACCGGGAGCGCCGTACTGGGTTCCGCGGGGGGAACCCTGGTGAACGGCGCGTTTACCACCACGGTCCGCGACGATGTGGCGGAGACGTTCACCGTGACGGCTGAAACGGGCCTCGATTCGGGAACCAGCAACCCCTTCACGGTGTCGCCTGGCCCGCCGTACCGTATCGTCAAAGTCACGGCCGATCCGGTGAATGGACTGCCGGTCGGATTGCAGCAGCCTCTTGTGTCCGAGGTGCGCGATGAGTGGAACAACGCCGTCGGCGCGGGTGTCAGCGTCACCCATCTGATAGTTCAGGCGCCCGATCCAAGTGCCTATCTGCGTGACGCGGTGGGCGACACCACCGACGGCATTACCACGACGGCGGCCAATGGGCGGGCGACGGCTCTACTGGGACCGGCCAACACGGCCGGTTTGAACCGCGTGTCGGCCACCATTCTCGATGGGAGCCCGTCGGGGCTCGAACGCGTGACGTACGACGTCAACACCGTGGCAGGTGGAATCGCGAAGTACCAGGTGACGATGGGCGCAACCAGCGCCACGGCGGGAACCGCGGTTTCGGTGAGTGTTCAGGCCCTCGATGCGAACGACAACCCGGTGGCCGACAACGGGACGCAGGTCGATCTGGCGGGGAATCCCGGCGCCGGGCTGATTTTCGCGGCAAACCCGCTTACGCTGAGTGGCGGCACGGCATCGACCACGGTGACGGCCAGCCTCGTGCAAACGTACGCCATTAAAGCGAGTTCGGTGCTGCAGCCCGCGGTGTCCGGCCAGGGTGCTTCCGTGGTCGTGTCGCCGGCCGCGCCCGCGGGCGTCATAACCGCCACGGCGACCGCGGACGTCATCACCGCCAACGGGAGCTCAGTAACGACACTCACCAGCAGCGTCATAAGGGATGCGTTCCTCAACCAGGTGCCGGCCGGCGGCGGGGTTACCGTGACGACGAGCGGTGGCGTGATTCTGGGCACACAGCCCAAGATCATCGGCGCCAACGGACGCGTCTCCTTCGACCTGCGCTCGTCGACCACGCCCGGTCCGGTGACGGTTTCAATGACCAGCGTGGCCGGAACCGCGTTCGGGCAGAAGGTCATCCAGTTTGCGCAACCGGTGGCGTTCAACACCAGTCAGGGGCCGGTGCCGTCCATCGTGAAGCCCGGGGACAATCTGCGCTTCCGCGTCGTCGTCGCCAACACCTCGAGCACGGCCGCCAACCTCACGACGGCCACCCGGTTTGCGTTTGCCGACGGCGTTCACACCTTCACTGCGTTCCTGGCGGCGCCGAAGACGGTCGCCGCCGCCGATACCGCGACGCTGGTGTTCAACAATACCACGCTGGACGCGGCGTTTGCGTCGGGCGCCTACACCCCGGTCGTCACGCTGATCGGAAACGACCAGTACGGTTCGGCGTTCAACGTCTCGAGCCCGCTGCCGCTCAATGCCGTGCAGGTTACAAGCATCGAGATCACGCTTATCAGCGCGCCTTCCCCGGTGAGCCGCGGCCAAACCCGCAACGTGAGCGTGAGCGTACGCAACAACGGCGCCACGCCGGCAAGTCTCAACAACCTGACCCTGTCGTTCTCGCCCGGTGTGGGCGTGTACACGCCGGGAACGCCTTCCCCGGCGCTTCCCGTCCAGATCGCGGCGGGGAATACCGCGACGGTTGTCATTCCGGTCACCATTGAAACCGCCTCGGGCCTCGGCACCGATCAGATCGACGCGTTTGCCGAGGCCACGGTGGGCGGACAACCCGTCACCGACGATTCGGCGGATCCGCATCCGTTGGGATCCTGGCAGATCGTTGCGCAGGCCAGCCTCGTGTATGCGCCGGGGTCGCTCACGCCGCCGGCGGCGTCGCGCGGCAAGTCCTACGGGTTCCAGATGGCGATTCAAAACACGGGCAGCGGCGTTGTCTCGTTGAGCCCCGCCCTTACCCGGCTTACCTTCACCGATGGCTCGCTCAATTTCTCAGCAGCGCCCGTGCAGGCTTACGCCATCCCCGGGGGCGCGACCCAGGTGCTGACTTTCGTCGACACGGCGATACCCGGCGGATTCGCCGCCGGGCCCGTCGACGTGGTTCTCGACGCGCAGGGCACGGACAATGGCGCCCCCTTCACCCAGTTGGTCTCGACAGCGGGCTCCGGCGACCAGTTGAACATCGTGACACCGGCGGTGCTCAGTGCCGTTGCGGGAACGTTGTCGCCGGTGCTCACGACACAGGGTGCCACGGCCACTTTCCAGGTTGCGGTCAACAACACGGGCGGGGCGACGGTGGACCTGTTCCCGGCGACGACGACGCTGTCCTTCACGGGATTCAACGCCAGCCTCGACCCGACCGGACCGACCTCAATCGGGCCGCTGGGAAACACGACGTTGCGCTTCATCGGCACTCCGGTCAGCGCGGGCAGCACGCCTCCGGGGAATTACTTCCCGCAGATCGACGTGGACGGCACCGAGAACGGGCTCGACTACGGTGCGTCGTTCGCGTCTCCCAGCAGCGTGAATGTCCAGGCGGCACCCGACATCCTGATTGCGGCCATCCTGCCCTCGCAGACCACCATCACCACCGATCAGGCGCGGCGCATCCAGGTGCGCATGGTGGTGCAGAACAGTGGTGGTGCGACGGTCTCATTCACGTCGGCTTCGATCCGCATGTTCAGCGGTGCGGTTGAGCGCACCGCGCAGTTCGGTATCGCGCCCCCCTCCGCCTTCCAGGGTGGTGGCAACCTGGCGCCCGCGTCGGTGGACACACTGCTGTTCCAGGTGACCGACGTCGCCGGCCCCATGTCGGCCGGCCCGCTGACCATCGAGGGGCTGCTGAACGTGGAGGACACCGCCACCAGCCAGCCGATCACCACCAACACCAGCAACGGCGGCAAGGGCGCGCTCAGCGTGCAGACACCGGCCACGATCAACATCCTAGCGGTCACGCCCTCGTTGCCCACGGTGACCGCGGGAATGGACCGGGATTTCACCATTCGCGCGCTGATCCGCAATGGCGGCCAGAGCGACGTGAATGTCAACGCCGCCGCGGCAACCCTGCAGTTCACCCCGCCGGGTGGCTGGGTGAGGACACCCCGCGCGACGCTCGGCAGCGGCAGCAACCTGCTGCAGGGCGGCGAGGTCGACACGCTCATCTTCGACGTGACCACCAGCGGCAGCGTGACCGGTATGGTCGGCATTGATGCCACCGTGGGTGGCACCGAGAGCAACAGCGCCCGCACGTTCAGCAACGCGTCGTCCGGTGCGGGCTCGATTGTGGTGCAGACGGCGGGGAACATCGTGGTCAGCGTCGTGTCGTCACGGGCGACCATTACCAGCGGCGCCAGCGTTCCCTGGACGCTCTCGGTGACGGTACAGAACACGGGCGGGGCGGACGTCAATCTCGATCTCGGCGCCGCGGTTCTGGTGAGCTTCGGCGACGCCACAACCCCGCCGGTTCCGTCGGTTCCCCCGGTGCTGGCGGGTGGCGGAACGCTGCTTTCGGGGGGCGAGACCGATCAGTTTGTGATCGGCGTGCCGGTGGCGGGTGTCTATGGAACGCTCGGGCCGCAGAACATGCAGGTGCTCGTCACCGGGACCGAACTCAACTCGACTGTCGACAAGTTTGATAGTGATGCGGCGTCGGTCATCGTGCAGGCCGCGCCGGACGTCGCGTACATATCGCTCACGCCGTCGCCGGTCGCCAAGGGTGTTTCGGTGCCATTCGCTGTCACCGTTCGTAATCCGGTTGCGAACGGCGCCACACTCACGCTCGACCCTGTCACCACCCGTCTGCAGTTTGCGGGTGGCGCCTTCGACGCGGGGCTGGCGGGAGGGCCGGTGACGCTGGCGGCGCTCGAGCAGAAGACGCTGCTGTTCAACAGCACGGTGGTGCCGGGCGGCATCCAGTCGGTGTCGCAGGACGACGCCGAGCTGATCTTGAATTGGACGGAGAACGGACGCTCCGGTTCCAACACGGTCGAGATCACCGACGGCGACATCGAGGTTCAGGAGGCGCCCGAACTGGGCATCGTGAGCCTGATTGCGAGCCGTGCCACCGTAACCGCCGGCCAGACATCCCCCACGTGGACCGTCGACATGGTGGTGCGCAACCTGGGCGGGCTCCCGGTGGACATCGATCTGGCCGCGGACTCCACCTACCTGGTCATGAATCTCCTGCAGGGAGGGCTGGATGTCTCCGACGAGTACACCATCGCCCAGCCCACCAAGCTCGAATCCGCGGGAGGCACGCTGCTCGGCCCGAGCCTCACCGACACGCTGCGGTTCACCGTTCAGCAGGCGGGCCTCACCGAGGGAATCGTGATCATCTCCGGGCTGGTCACCGGGCACGAGAACTCGACAGTGGTCATGGGTAACACCGACGCCGGCGGTACGGGCAGCTTCGAACTGCAGGCGCGGGGTGAGCTGGCAATCCGCAGCATCACGCCCGCCAGGACCACGGCGACAGTGGGGCAGACGTCGACCTACCGGATCCGCATGGCGGTGGAGAATACGGGTGGCGCGGCGATCGATCTCGATTTGACCAAGCCGAACACGGACCTCGGCTTCAGCAACTCCGGGTGGCTCACGACACTGGATGGGAATCTCGCCGGTGGCGGCGTGACGCTCTCCGGTGGAGAGGTCGATACGGTGACATTCACGGTTGATACCACCGGCGGGCCGGCCGGGGTGGTCACGATCAGTGGTGTCGTTGCCGGCGAGGAGACGAACACGGCCGCACCGAAGTTCGCTGACACCACGTCCGGCGGCACCGGGAGCATCACGCTGCAGGGTGCGGCCGCGCTCAGCATCATTAATGTTGCGGGGTCGCGGGCGAGCATCACCGAAAACACCGGCGTGCCGTGGACGATCGACGTGGATGTTCGGAATACCGGCGGCGCGATCGCACAGCTCAACCTGCCCGGCGGTGTCTCGGCCAGCGTGCAGGACGGGGCAGTTTCCTTTGCGCCCGTGGTCACCCTGCAGGGCGGTGGCAGCTCGCTCGCGCCGGGACAAACGGGCAGGCTTGTCTTCCAGGCCACGGCGAACGGCGCGTTCACCAGCTACGGCGCCAAGATCATCACCATCGATGTGAACGGTTCCGACACCAACAGCGGCGACCCGCTCAACGCCGCCAGTAACTCGGCGAGCATCCTGGTGCAGAAGGCACCGGTCCTGCAACTGGCCGGGTTCGACCCGTTCACGGTGACAAGCGGGGCCAACGCCCGCTTCAATGTGCGTGTTTCCAACCCGGATGCGGACGCCGCCACGGTTACGTTCGACCGCGGCAACACGCGCGTCCATTTCGCCGCGGGGGCCTACAGCGCGTTCCTCGACCTGAACAGCCCGGTGGCCATACCCGGCGGGGAAGACACCACCCTCGTCTTCGAAGACAAGACCGTGGTCTCGTCCATCCCGCTGGGCAAGTACGACTTCAACGCCAACCTGGCTTACAGCGCCAACGGGGTTCCGGTCACGTTTGCACCCTCACTGCTGGATACGCTCAGCGTGCAGGCGGCACCAACGCTTTCCATCGACCAGATCGAGGCCTCGCGGACAACGGTGACGGCCGGGCAGCAGGCGGACTGGACCGTCACCATGACGCTCCGCAACAGCGGCACGCAGCCGATAACGCTCGATCTCGCGCCGGCGGCCACGTACCTCACATTTGTTGCACCGGGCGCGCAGGTGGATGGTGGCTATCTGGTTATCCCCCCGCCGGGACTCCAGAACGCCGGCGGCGTGGTGCTTGGCGCCGGCCTCACGGACGTCCTGCTGTTCACCATCGACCAGACCGGCAGTCTCACCGGGCCGGTGACCATCAACGGACGCGTGCGCGGGCTGGTGGGCGGCGTCACCGAAGTCCTCGACGACACGTTCGACGGCGGCCGCGGGAATGTCAACGTGCAGAGCGCCGCGGCGGCGGCGATCACCGCCATTCGCGCCACCCAGCCCCGGGTGACCGCCGGGCAGTCGGCGGTCTGGGGCATCCGCGTGATCCTTGCCAACTCCGGTAGTTCCGCCGTGGACCTGGACTTCCCGGGGCTGGCCATTACCTTCGATGGCGCCGATCCTCCCACCGCGGGCTGGGGCGTGACCCCGCCGACCGCACTCCTCTCAGGCGGCTCTACGCTTGCGGGTGGTTCGGTGGACAGCCTGGTGTTCACGGTGGAAGTCACCGGCCCCGCAGGTACGCCGGCGGTCGGCGTGGAGATTCCATACATAGAGGTGAACACGCAGCAGGCGGACACGCTCCTTTCCGGGGGCTACCAGCCCGTGGTTGTCGAGACGCCGCCGTCGTTGCACATCCTTACCACCAACCTCCTCGCACCCAACGCGCCCAACGTGAATGTCGGGCAGGGCTACAGTGTGGCGGTGAACGTGGAAAACAGCGGCGGTGCGGCAGCGCGCGACGTGCAGCTCGAAGTGGAGTCGGGCAACGGCTGGAGCACCATCACCGGTGTGGCGCCCATCCCACTGGTGGGCGGGGCCGGCCAGACGGTGCTGGTGCCGATACCGGCCACGGCGGATACTGCCGGCCTGGATCTCCTGACCGCACGGATCGTTTCGGCGCTGGATGACAACTCGGGCGAAGCGGCACCCGTCGTGATCGATGGTGATACCACCGAGGCGGTCAATGTGCAGACACCGGCGCAGCTCACCGTCGTCCTTGTGAGCACGTCGCAGGCCTCGGTTACGCAGGGCCAGTCGAACCCGTGGAATGTGATCGTCACCGTGGAGAACGGCGGCGGCGCGGACCTCGATCTCACGGCGCCCACCAATGACGACCTGGTTTTCCGCCGTGGCGCGATTCAGAACGACTACTCGGTGGTCCCGCCGACGGCATTCGCCTCCGGCAACCCGGCCTGGCGCCTCGCCGGCGGCGCGAGGGACTCGCTCGTCTATGAGGTCGTGTCGACCGGCGCGCAGGTTGGCCTGGTCGACATCACCGCTCCGGTGGCGGGGACGGACCGCAACCAGCCCGCCAACAAACCGGCCGCGAGCGGTACCGCGCAGGTGACGGTGCAGCCCGCGGCCGGGCTGTCGATCCTCTCGACCGCGACCGTGGGGACCGTCAACCACGCGACCGCCAACCGCGACACGGTCAACACGAACTTTGCATACGAGATTCACGTGACCGTGCAGAATCTGGGCGAGGCGGTGGACAGCGTGCTGGTCAACCTGAGCACCGACCTGGCGTTGAATATGTCGGATATCCAGGCGGCGAGTTCCATCCGTCAGCAGATCGACGCCGATTCGCTGAAGACGTTCGTGTTTAATGTCACCTCGCCGAGTGTGTCGACGCCGCTCGAGACCTTCACCGCCACCATCGCAGCGGGTGTGGTATCGCGCAACTCCGGCCAGCCGGTGACGCCCCAGCCGCCCATCGATGCGACACAGGTGGTGGTGGCGCAGCGGCCGGCGAACCTGGTGACGACCCTGGCCATCACGTCGCCGCCGACGGCCGTTGGCGGTACCGTGAGCCCCGGCCAGCAGTTCCAGGTGACGGCGCGGGTCAACAACACCGGCCAGGCGCTGGTCGGCGGCGCCGCCGAAGTCGAGTTGACGCTCCCGACCGGGTTCACGACGACCGACAACACGACACGCCCGTTTGTCGCCAACCAGCCGGTGGTGTGGAGCATCACGGCACCCGGTGCGGAACAGCCGGCCGACACGTTCCTGTGCGCGATCACGACGCGGCCGATCGATGTGAATACGGGGCAGGTGGCGTCCGCGTCCGTCCCGAGCTCTGTTCTCCTGGTGACCGTCGGCAGCGGCGGCGGCATGACGTCGCCGACGGTGAGCATCATCGGCCCCACCGGGGCAATCGATGGCACCATCAGCGCCGGGCAAACATTCACCGTGGACGCGTCGGTGGTTGCGACGCTGGACACGGAGAATATCGTGGCGACGATTGCGTACCCACCGGGCTTCTCCGTGTCGGGCAGCCCGGACCGCGCCATGGGCAACGGAACCGGCGCCGCGGTTTCCATCAACCCCAAGTACACCGTCACCGCGCCGGCAGTACCCGGCGGCGCGGATATCTATGTCACCTTCGTTGGCACGGACGCAAACTCGGGCGATCCGGTGTCCGCGGTTGACACCCTCCGGGTGACCGTGGTGCCGGTTGCGTCGCTCTCCGTCAGCGCGGGCATCACCGGCCCGCCCGAGGCCACCGATGGAAGCGTGGGGGTGTCGACGCCATTCGTGGTCGAAGCGACGGTGGACAGCCTTGCGGGTACCGCCGGCGTCAGCGGACTCGCGACCATCAGCATCACGCCGCCCGCCGGCTACACCCTCGACGCGGGAAGCGCCATCGAAAACTTCACCGTCGGTGTGCCCGTGCAGTGGACCTTGCGCTCGCCAGCGATACGCACGCCGACGCCCGGTCAGATCCAGTTCCGCATCGAGACCATCCCGGTGGACGAGAACAGCGGCCAGACCGCGCAGGTGACCGCGCGCACGGCATCCATCGCCATTCTCACCGAAGGCGCCACCGTGGCCGTCACCGAGGTCTCAAGCGGCCTTGGCCTCAACGACGGGCCCGTGCCCGGGGGAACCGCCGGCATCAGCCTGCTCGGCCTGCGCATGGCGTACAACGCCTCCGACGCCAACGCGCCCGACGCGGCCATCGACAACATCGCCGTTACCGTGTTGGACAAGAACGGCCAGCCTCTGGGCAACAGCACCCTCGCGCAGACCCTCAAACGTCTCACCGTCGACCTTGGCGCGCAAACCTACGAGGTCGTCGATCCGTCCGCGAACCCCGTCATGGTGGATCTCACCGGCGGCGGCATCGACCGCATCATATTGCCGGACAGTTTCGTCACCGCCGTGGTCGGCGTCGACCTCGATGCGTCGCCGAAGGTAACCGAGTTCAGCGTGGGCATCCGCAACGGCGGCGTCACCGTGCGCGACACCGGCTCGGGCCAGAACCTCAGCATCACCGATGGCAACGGCAATGCGCTCGACGGGCAGATTACGTCGGATCCCTTGATCGTGCTCTCCTCGAGCTTCGAGGAGTACGTGCACAACTATCCCAACCCGTTCCGGGCCGGGACACAGTCGACCAGGATCACCTACCTACTCGACCAGCCCAGCGACGTGACCATCAAGGTCTACTCGATGACCGGCGAGCTGGTGTGGGAGGAGAGCATCTCTCGCAGCGATCCGGGCGGACAAGCCGGCGCGCAGGAGGCCGAGTGGGACGGCCGCAACGGCAGCGGGGAAGTCGTGCGCAACGGTGTCTACGTGTGCGTGCTCAACGCCGGATCCAGGTCGGCGAAGTTCAGAATCGCGGTGGCCAAGTGATGAAACCCGTGACGCGCATACTCTGTGTGGTGACAATGGCCTGCCTGTGCATCCCGGGGACGGCACGTGCCCAGGACGCCGGCACCCAGAGCATCTTCTCGCTCGGCGCCGGCTCGCGCGGCATCGGGCTGGGCAACGCGTTCGTCTCGCTCGCCGACGACGCCAGCGCGGTGTACTGGAACCCCGCCGCGCTCAAGAACGCCGGCTCCATGCAGTTCATGGCCATGTACATGCCGCTCTACGGCGACTTCACCGGCGCCGACTACACGTACTTTGGCTTCGTCTACCCGACGCTGTCGGCGGGCGCCTTCGGCGTGGGCTACACGCGCGTGGGAACCACCTTCGATTCCTACGACGAGCAGAGCCGCCCGCTGGGTGAGGGCAACTACTCGGAGAGCCAGCTGCTGTTCTCCTACGCCTTCGAGCGCCACTCGGGCTGGTTCCTGGGCTCGCTGGCCATGGGCGCGAGCTTCAAGATCAACCGCCAGATCGTGGATCCGTACTCGAGCACCGCGCCCGGCGTCGACGTGGGCTTGCGCTGGATTCCCGACGCGGCCAAGTCGCTCTCCATCGGTGTGAACCTGCAGGACGTGGTGGGCGCGCAGTACAAGCTGGATCTCAACGAGGACACGGTCTACCGCACCATCCTCATGGGCGCGGGCTGGACCCGGAACTTCGACAACGGGTCCGCGCTGCGCCTGATGTTGCAGTACGACATGCCCGAGGTGGCCGATGCGCGCTTCCACGCGGGCGCGGAGTACGCGTTCTCCAAATTCATCGCGTTGCGCGCCGGTTACGACAAGGACGTGGTCACCTTCGGCCTGGGTGTGGGCGCGTTCAACTACGGGCTGGACTACTCGTTCTACTCGCGCGACGAGGCCGGCTCCAACCAGGGCGTCACCTTCACCGCCCGTCTTGGCAAGTCGCTTGCAGAGCAGCGCGCGGAAATCGCCGAGCAACAGGCCCGGGAGGAGAGCGAACTCATCCGGCGCACCTTCGAGGCGCGGGTGGCGGCGCACAAGAAGACGGCGCGCGAGCTGGAGGCGCAGGGGGACTGGTCCGGGGCGCTGGGCGAATGGCGCATCGTGCTGGAGTACGTCCCCGACGACCAGGATGCCATCGAGGCGGCGGATGCGGCTCGAGCCCAGGTGGTGGCGCAACAGGCGGCCGCGGTGCGCGACGTCGAGACGCAGGCCGCCATTCGCACCCGCTTCGCGCGCGGGCTGGACCTGTTCAACCAGGACGATCTGCTGGGCGCGCGCGGCGAGTGGCTCGCCGTCCTGCAGATCGACCCGGGCAACCAGGGCGCGCAGGACTACCTGGCGCAGACCAATACCAAGATCAACGTGGCGGTTGGTTCACACATCGCCAACGCACACGCGCTCGAGTCGCAGAACCGCCTCACCGAGGCCATCGCGGAGTGGAACAACGTGCAGCAGTACGACCCGCAGAACGCCGAGGCGAGTGCCGCCATCGCGCGCATCCGCACGCGCATCGAGTCGGTCAGCCAGGACTACGCCACCTCGCAGCGCCGGCTGCGCATCGTGACGCTGTACAACGACGCCCTGCAGGATTACAACGCGGGGAATTACCAGGTGGCCATGACCAAGCTCAACGAACTCCTGCTCCTGCAACCCAACCACGAGGACGCGAAGAAACTGCAGGCGCTCACCAAGCGCCGCATCACGCCGTTGACCGACCAGGAGAAGTCGCGCGTGCGCGAACTCTACCTGGCCGGCATGCAGCACTTCTCACGGGACGAGTACGCCCAGGCCATCACCGAGTGGCAGAAGATCCTGGAGATTGATCCCACCAACGAGAGCGTTCAGCGCAGTATCGACGAGGCCCGCGAGCGTCTGCGCAAAGTCCAGGAACGGAAGTAACGTGTCCCGGCCGTCCGCTGCTGTCGAGAAGAAGTTGTCTCGCGATCTCACCGTAGTCGCGGAAGACTCCCAGCTGGGGCGGGTGCGGGATTTTGTGGTGGAAGTGTGCGAGGGGGCCGGATTCAGCCCGCGAGAGGTTTCCAACACCAAGCTGGCAGTCGACGAGGCGTGCACCAACATCATCAAGCACGCCTACGACGGTTCCGGGGAGCCGGGCAGCATCACCGTTATCGCCGAGATCGACTCCGGCAAGGTCAAGTTCCGGCTGCAGGATCGCGGCAAGCACTTTGACTTTTCGGGTGTCAAGGATCCCGACCTCGACCAGTACGTCGAAACTGGCCGCAAGGGCGGCTTCGGCGTGTTCCTCATCAATCGCCTCATGGACGGCGTGGAGTACCACGCCACCGACACCGGCAACGAACTGGTCCTCACCAAGCGCAGCCAGGCGACGTTCTCGGCCTCGGTGCTCCCCGGGAGACTCCCGGCGCGCGGCACGCTGCGCTTCAAGTTCATGGTGCGCGCCAGCAGTGGCCTGCTGGCGCTGGTCACGGTGATCGGCGTGGTCATGTTCGTGCGCCAGACGCAGGACATCAAGGCGCAGCAGGCCACGCAGTGGATTGAGAAGAGCCGCCTCACCGAGAGCCTGGCGCGGCGCAGCGTGTCGGCCCTGATGGACCCCAACGAGTACTCGCTGGAGCAAACCAACCTCACATCCGAACTGAGCAAGATGGTGGCGGCCAACGACGAGATTGCCTACGCGCGCGTCGTGGACGCCCTCGGGAACATCCGTGCCTCCGCCACCGTGGACGAGGTGTTCCAGCCCTACCGCGCCCCGCAGGCGCAGCTGCTGCTGGACGACGGCCGAGTGACGTGGAGTCGCCTGGAGATGGACGGGCGCGGCGTGCGCGACATTGCGGTGAGCGTGTCGGTTCAGAACCCGGGTGGCGCGGCCTTCGACATCGGCGTGCTGCACCTGGGCGTATTCGAAGACGGCGTCGTGGGCGCCATCGAAGACACGCGCCTGCAGACCATGCTCCTGCTGGTGGCGCTGTTTGGCGTGGGCGTGCTGCTCATCCTGGGACTGGTGCAGGTGTTCGTGCGCCCCATCCAGATTCTCACCGACGGCGTGCGCGCCATCGGCGACGGCAATCTCGAGGGCAAGCTCGACGTGCGCGGCCCGGCCGAGATCGGTGCCATCGCCGGCGTGTTCAACGAGATCACCGAGAAGTTCAAGAAGGCGCAGACCTCGATCCTCGAGCAGGAAAAGATGCAGAAGGAAATCGAGGTGGCCAAGCAGATCCAGCAGTCGCTCCTGCCGCGCAATCGCCCGGAGATCTCCGGCTATGACATTGCGCCGCTATACCAGGCCGCGGCCGAGGTGGGCGGCGACTACTACGACTTCGTGCAGGTGGACGACGACACCATCGGCGTGGTGGTGGCCGACGTGTCGGGCAAGGGCGTTCCCGGGTCGCTGGTCATGACCATGATCCGCACCGCGCTGCGCATGGAGGCGCGCGGCAACCGCAATGCGTCCGACGTGATGGCCAAGATGAACGCCTTCGTGACCGACGACATGAAGAAGGGCATGTTCGTCACCATGTTCTACGTCATCCTCGACTCCAAGAATCGGGTGATCAGCTACGCCAGCGCCGGACACAATCCGATGATCCTCTATCGCCACGAGACCAAGGAGACCTTCTTCCTCAACCCGCGCGGATTCCCGGTGGGCATCAGCCTCCCCGACGAATCCCTGTTCCGCCGTTCCATCAGTCTGGAGAAGATACGCCTCAAGAAGGACGACATGCTGGTGATCTACACCGACGGCGTCACCGAGGCCATGAACATGCGGCGCGACCAGTACGGCGAGGACCGCCTGGTGGACATGGTGCGCAGCTACGGACACATGTCGCCCGAGCAGTTCATTGCGCGTCTGGACGAGGACATCCGCCGCTTCACCGGCGACTACCCGCAGAGCGACGACATCACCGTGGTGGCGGTGAAGGAAAAGATGACTGCGGACGACGTCCTGTTCGGCATCCGCCGCAAGCTCCTCGACCTGGTGGACGTGCAGGGCATGAGCGTCAAGGAGGCATGCCAGCAGATGCGCGTGTCGCCGGCCACCTACTACCGCTACAAGCGGCGCCTGGACCTGATGGGCGAGCGTGGCCTGCGCAACGACCAGTTGCGCGACGACATGAGCCTCAAGCGCGTGAGCCTGGAAGCGCGCAAGCGGATCATCCGCATCATCGTGGCCAATCCGGAGTTCGGCGCCAAGCGCATCACCAACGAGTACAACGATGGCCGCGACGAGAACCAGCAAATCACCGAGCGCATGGTCTACGAGGAACTCAAGCGCCTGAACCTCAACACGCGCGACCTGCGCCTCGACTACCTGCGCCGCAACCGGCTCATCGACGAGGAAGGCAAACCGCTGCCGCCGGGTGCGCGCGAACCCGAGGCGGCGGGGCGCCCGTCAGAGGCGATCGACGAACTGCTGCGCGACATCCCCGGCGTTTCGCTGTCCCGGGACGCCGGCGAAGCAGCGGCGAAGCCCGCGCCCGAGACGGCGGATGCCGCGCGGACCCGCCCCGATGCCATGGGGGTGGCCGCGTCGTCCTCGGCCGGCATCACCGAGATTCGCCTCAACGGACACCTCGATTCCGCCTCCTCGGCCGGTCTCGAGAAACGCCTGCGCGACATGATCGCCGCCGGCGCCACCCGCATCCTGGTGGACCTGAGCGACGTGTCGTACGTGTCCAGCGGTGGCTGGGGGATCTTCGTGGGTGAGGTGCACGGCCTGCGCAGTCGTGGCGGAGACATCGTGCTCTCCGGCATGACGCCCGAGGTCTACGATGTCTACGAACTGCTCGGCTTCGCCGACGTGTTGCGCGCATTCAAGTCCATTGCGGAGGCGCGCGAGTATCTGTCGCTTCCCGCCGATCAGCGCCCGGCACCGGGTCCGGGTCTCTCGCCCGATGAGGTGGCGGTGGCACACGGCCTCAGCGTCGAGCCCACGGACGTCGATGACACGCCGCGCGAATGGCAGAGCCTGCACGTGGAAGCCACCACGGTGGGCGAAAAGGGAGAGATCGCGGTTCTGTCGCTCGACGGCATCATCGACACGGTCAGCGCGGAGAAGTTGCGCGCGTCCGTCGACCAGATCATCTCCAACGGCCGCAACAAGATCGTGGTGGACATGTCGCAGGTCGAGTACGTGTCCAGCGGTGGCTGGGGTGTCTTTACCGAGCGCCTGCGCGAGGTGCGCCGCGCGGGCGGCGACGTGAAGCTCTTCGGCATGGACCCCGACGTCTACTACGTGTTCACCATGCTCGGTTTCAACATCGTCCTGTCGTCGTTCGACATCCTCGTCGACGCCATCGAGGACTTCCAGCGGCCCGCGCCGGCCATGGAGCATGATGGCGTCGATATCGCGCCGGTTCCGGTTGCGGATACGACGGACTACGAGGGGCGGGGACGCGTCGAGGCCAGCGTCCCCGGCATGGACATCGTATGGGAGGACGGGCCCGGTGGCATCCGCATCGCGCGCCTCTCGGGCATCATCGAGACCACGGCGGTCTCGCTGCTGGCCGACGAGATCGCCCGCGAGGTCGTGTCCGCACCGGAGGCGATCATCTTCGACCTGAGCCGCGTCGAGTACGTTTCCAGCGCCGGCTGGGGCCAGTTTGCGCATGCCTACGAGGGAGTGGGTGCGGTGGCGCTGGTGGGGCTGGATCCGGACCTGTACGAGGTCTACGAGTGTCTCGAGTTCCGGGCCTTCATTCGCGCCTACGCCACAGACGCGGAGGCCATTGTGGGGCTGGCCGGCGGCACCACCCCGCCGGCACCGGCGCCCGGGGCTCCGTCTGCGCAGGCGCCCGAGGCGGTGCGGCGCGACACGCACATGGACGGGATCGACGACGTCCTGGAGGGGGACACCGCGTCGCGGGTACCCGCACCGGACCCGTTCGACGGCGAGGCCTACCCGGCCCCGGCGCCCGCGGACCCCGAGGAGGAGCCGGAATGGCGCCACCGCTCGTGGGATGGGGTGGTCAAGCCCCCGGCCGACCTGGACGTAAACGCCTCCCGGCCGGACGAACGCGTGGATCAGGACCGAAAATTGCGTTCCATGGGCTGGGACTCCTATGGTGAGCGGCTGCGCAAGCGTTCCGGGGACGGCGGCGGTGGGGACGATGGCGGGGAGCCCGACGGGGGCGGCGACGCATGAGGAAGCTGGCGATCATCACCTCCAAGGGCGGGACCGGCAAGACCACCACCGCCATCAATCTGGGGCACGGTCTTGCGCTGTGCGGCAAAAAAGTGCTGATCGTCGATTGCGATCCGCAGCGCAACGTGGCCATCGCCTTTGACGTGCGGGCGGGCAAGACCCTGTGCAACCTGCTGCAACACGGCGAGGTGGAAGTAATCGAGGTGCGCAAGAACCTCTACGTGATCGATTCGGGTGGGCGCGAGCTGGCCGAGATCGAGATGCTGCTGGCCTCGCAGTCGAGCCGCGACCGCCGGCTGGATCTGGCGCTCAAGAATTTGCGCGGGTGCGACGTCGTCATATGTGACTGTTCGCCCACGGTGAATCTGATCAACATCAACGCCATCGTCTTCGCCGACGAGGTGATCATTCCCGTGAGCATGGATTATCTGGCGCAGGCGGGAGCCCGTCAAACTATGCAGATTATCGATGAGATTAACGAGCACTCGGTGCGCAAGACGTCGATCATGGGCATCCTGCCCACTTTCTACGACTCGCGCACACGGCTCTCGGCCGACGTGCTCGGTTCGTTGCGGGAGCGTTTCGAGGAGAAGGTGTTCAAGAGCGTGATTCGCACCAATACGTCGTTGCGCGAGGCGCCGAGTTTTAACCAGACCATTTTCGAGTACTCGCCCATGTCGCGCGGTGCGTTCGACTACTATCAGTTGACCGAGGAAGTGCTGACCCGTGTCTGAACGACGGCGCAAGTCCCTGGGGCGCGATCCTTTCGAAGATAGCAAGGAATCGCACGAGACCGAGACGGTGAAGAAGCTCATCCGGGGCAAGTCGCCGCTTGCGCCCGACGCGCGCCAGGTCGAGGTCGTGGTACGGCTAACACCGGCAACGCTGAAGCACATCGACCGGGTGGCGGCGCAGCTCGCAGCGCGGGGACGCAAGATTTCGCGCGACGAACTGATTCGAATCGCCATTTCGCTGCTGTCGGCGGAGGACGTCGTCTAGTCATGTTGTGGACGGATGGCGCAAGTCGTATAGTAGGGGAGTCATGAGAGGGGTTACGGCAATGGAGAGCTACGACCATCGTAGCGAAATCCAGTCCAGCGGAACGCGCTACCTGATTCAGTCGAGTCTGGTGCCGGCGCAGCGTGCCGTGGTGACGTCGCTGTTTCTCGAGGGTGCGCTGCTCTCCCGGCACACCGAGCGCTACGAGGGAGAACTGACCCCGGACGCCATGCGCGGCCTGGTGCGCCGTGCGCACGACACCTACCGGCTGCGCCTGACCTCGCTGCTCGATCTGCGCGACCGTCTCAAGAAGGACGTGGATGGCCGCGCCCACCTCAAGCTGGGCGAGGCCCTGTACGGGGAGCGTCTGTTTCGCGAGGCCATGGCGGAGGTCATCCGCTCCATCAAGCTGGGGCTGGAGGACGCGGTTGGCTATTCCATCCTCGGAAACTGCCTGTTGTCGGTCGGCGACAGCGAGAAGGCGGTGCGCGCCTTCCAGAAGGGGCTGGAACTGGCCCCGGCCTACGCAGACCTGCACAACGACCTGGGCGTGGCCTACCTCAAGGCCGATCGCTGCCGCGACGCGGCGGCGTGTTTCGAACGCGCCCTCGAGATCAATCGCTATTACCAGAAGGCGCTGATGAACCTGGCGCTGGCGCTCGCCCGTAACGTGGTCCTCAAGCAGGACTACGACCTGTCGCGTGACCTGCGCGCACGCCTGCGGCGAATTCTGGACCTGAATATCCAGCTCCGGCCGCAACTCGAGGGCGAGGACTTCCGGGAGGCGGTGAAGGCGCTCGATGTCGAGCGCTATGACACCGTGTTCGAACGCCTGGCCAAGATCAAGGAAGAGCTGGACACGACCGCGGCCAACGATCTGTCCCTGGAAATCTACCTCATCCTGAAGTTCCGGGCCGACGAGCTGACGGAGGGTGACATCGACGGGCTGATCGAGCGTCTCAATGCGGAACTGGAGGCAAACCCGGGCTTCGCCGACATCCACAACGATCTGGGCGTCCTGTATGCTGCAAAATGCAAGATCCTCGTGGACCAGGCCCACGAGGCATTCCGACAGGCGCTGGCGCGAAATCCCAACTTCAAGAAGGCGGAAAAGAACCTCCGGCTGGCAGCTAACGATAGGCAGGGCATACACTTCCTGCTGAAGGCGCTATTGGACTAGCTCTTGCTTATGCCGGGGTTGAGGCAAACTCATGGAAAAACTGATTATCTCCGAAGAGCGTACCAACGCTGCCAACCCGGTTTCCGTGCTTACCCTGCGCGGTACCATCGAGACGACCAATGCCTCGGGACTCGAGGAGACGCTGGAGCGGATCGTCAACGAGAGCTGCTACCGCATCGTCGTCGATCTGGGCAGTGTCAGCTACATCAGCTCGGCCGGGTGGGGCATCTTCATCAGCGAGATCAAGCGCATCCGGCGCAACGGCGGCGACATCAAGCTTGCCGGCATGATGCCCGAGGTGCGCGAGGTATTCGATCTGCTCGAGTTTGGCAACATACTGAAACCGTTCATGAAGACGTCTGAGGCGATTCGTGACTTCGAAGTTGCGACCGACTCGGGAACACAAGGCGGACCGGCCGGTCGCCGATAGCGCGCGCGGCGGTCTCATTGCGGGGGATCAAGACCATGGCTGTTGATGGAATCGTAGTCAGCGTCACAACCGGCAGTAACGGCGCGGGCGTCTCCGTGCTCAAGGTGAGTGGCTACCTGGACACGACGACCGCGAGCGAACTCGAGACGGCGCTTTACGGCCTGCTCGATCGCGAGTCGTACCGTATCGTGGTGGACCTCTCCGGCGTCAACTACATCAGCTCCGCTGGCTGGGGCATCTTCATCGGTGAGATCAAGCGCATCCGCAACCACGGTGGCGACCTCAAGCTGGCGGGCATGGTGGGCGACGTCCACGAGGTGTTCCAACTGCTCGAATTCCACTCCATCCTGGAGGCTTTCGGGACCACCGCCGAGGCGATTGACGCATTCAAGTCGAAGAGCGCCGGCTGAGCCGGGCGCTGTGAATCTGTGCTCCCTTCGGGGCCGCGCCGACCGCGCGGCCCCGATTTGTTTCGGTTGTGGCCACGAAATTGTCCCTGGCACGGGGTGTGCCTGTACCGGGACATGGGACCGGGATCGTCGGGATGGGTTCCTCCCCATTGCCCCAATCCCAACTGCACATACTTCAACACCTTGACGGATGACTGGCCCTTCAAGCGCAAGGGCTTCTACCTGCGCCAGAGGTACCCCCACCGTATCCAGCGGTTTACATGTCTGGCCTGCAAGCGTCACTTCAGTACCCAGACCTTCTCGACCTCCTACTGGCAGAAGCGCCCCGATCTCAGCGTCCGTTGCTTCATGATGGTGGTCGGCTGCATGGGCAACCGACAGATGGCCCGCGCACTGGGTGTCAGCCACGCCAGCATCGCCCACCACGTCGCCCGCCTGGGGCGGCATTGTCTCCTGCTCCAGGCAAGCGAGCTTGCGCGGATTGAGGATCTTGACGAGATTGCGATCGACGGCTTCGAGACGTTCGAGTGGAGCCAGTACTTTCCGTTTCATCACAATGTGGCGGTGGACGTTGCCTCGGGCTACTTCCTCTGCCACATCGACAGCGTGCTGCGCCGCAAGGGGCGCATGACCGCGCACCAGCGGGCGCGCCGCGCGGCTCTCGAGGCCGAGCTGGGGCGGGCGGATCCCCGGGCAGTGGAGGCGGGCATGCGGGAGTTGCTGCAAACCCTCCTGCCCCGGGGGAAGGCGGTAACCATCCGCAGCGACGAGCATCCGGCCTATCCGCGGGCGATCGTATCCGTTGGTGGCGAGGTGACCCATCAGACCACATCCTCGAAGCAGCGGCGGGATGAGCGCAATCCATTGTTTGAGATCAACGTGCTCGACCTCTTGATCCGTCACAGCACGGCGGCGCACAAGCGGGAGACGATTGCGTGGGCGAAGCGGCGGCAGGCGTCGATCGAGAAGCTCGCGATCTTCCAGGTGTGGCGCAACTACGTGAAGCGGCGACGGGAGAAGGGGAACCGGGTGACCTCGGCGATGCTTCTTGGGCTGGCAAGCCGGCCGTGGCGGCTTCGGGATCTGCTGAGGGAGCGGCTGTTCTTTGAGAATACGAGGCTCTCAGAACGCTGGCAACAGTACTATCGTCGGCGTGTGGAAACCCGGGCGCTGCGGGTCAACCGGGCCCACGAACTGACCTACGCCTTCTAACGACCGCTCCGGGGCAGGATGGCGCGACTACGCTCCGCGCAGGGACAATCTCCCGGTCACAACCATTTGTTTCGGCCCCGCCCCTTTTTAGGGCATCACCGGCAGGGGTGAACGTATATAGTGTCGGTACGCGCGGACGCCGCGCCGTTCATCCTATGGTCGTCGCTTCATCCACACTGGGTCTTTCCTTTCACGCCTGGGTCGTTCCGCTGGCTGCGGTGCTGGTGGCGCTCGCCCTGTACGCGTACTGGCGCACGTCGCCTGATGTCTCCGGTCGTCCGCGTTTCGTGCTGACGGTGCTGCGCATTGCGGCGTTCCTGGTGCTCGCACTGCTGCTCTTCGACCCCCGTTCCATCTGGCGCGGAAACCGGGTGGAGGACGCACGCGTGGTGGTGCTGGTGGATCGTTCCGCGAGCATGTCGCTACCCGCGGAAGGCTGGCAGGGGGGCGAGAGCCGGTTCGATGCGGCCCGCCGCGTGGCGGCGGGGATGTCGGACGCGGTTTCCGGCCGTGGCGCGAAGGCCGAGACGCTCTTCTTTTCGAGCGACCTCGACGACCGTGGCGGGCAGGACGCCCGTCCGGACCGGCAGGGCACCGATATCGCCCGGGCGCTGGAGAGCGTGACGCGCCGTTTCGAGGGCGAGAACCTCGCGGCGGTGGTGGTGGTGAGCGATGGGGTGGAAACGGACGCCGCACTGGTGCGCCCGGCGCTGCCGGATGTTCCTGTATGGACGGTGGGGGTCGGCGACACGCTGGCGGCCGCGGATGTGCGCCTGGCCGGCGTCGAGTACAGCCCGGTGGTGCGCGCACCCTCGCGTGCCACCATTCGCGCGCGCGTCGCATCCACCGGCACGACGGTGCGGCGCGTTCACCTGCAACTGAGCGAGAACGGCCGCGTGGTGTTCGAAGCGGACACGTCCCTCGCCGCGGGCCCGGCCGAGGCTGTGGTGCCGGTGGCGGTGCGGGTGACCGAGCCGGGGCGGCGTGAGTTCGTGCTGACCGTTTCGAGTGACGGCGTGGACACGGAGAAGGAAAACAACCGCCGCGATGTCGTCATCGAAGTGGAGAAGGCCAGGACGCGCGTGCTGGTGGTCGATCTTGCGCCCACCTGGGAACTGGCGTTCCTGACCTCGCTGATCGCGCGCGATCCGGCCTACGAGTGCGAGGTGTTCGTGTCCGGCCGCTGGCCATCGACCCCGGACGGTCGCCTCAAGCGCCCCGCCGAGTTCATGCCGGCGCTGGTGGGGGCCGACGCGGTGGTGCTCGCATCCGTCGACGAAACCTTCGTCACGCCGGCGGTGGCGGACGCGTTGCGGCGTTTCGTCACCGACCACGGCGGCGGGCTGCTGGTGTTGCCCGGGCCGGGCTCCGCGTTCGAGAACGCCGCCGTATGGCGCGCACTGGCGGACGTGATCCCGTTGCGCGGCGACCCGCCGTTTTCCTTCACGCTGCAGTACACGGCGGTGGGTCCCGGGGTGCGCGCGGCGGCCAGTCCCATCACCGCGCCGCTGGTGCCGCTGCTCTCGCAGACCGACTGGCAGGAGCGCGCGCCGCTGCTGGGATTCTACGGCGGGCTGGCGCCGACGGCGGCGGGGGAGGTGCTCATCGGCGTTCGCGGCCGCGCGGTGCCGGCGCTCACCTTCGCCAACTCGGGCAAGGGCCGGGTGGCCGTCATTGCGGCGGGGCCGCTGTGGCGCTGGAAGTTCGTTGCCGAGAGCAACAGCGTCTACGACGAACTGATGGCGCGCCTGATCGACGTGCTCACGCGCGGCGAGGAGTCGGGGCGGTTCGTGCTGGTTGCCGACAAGAACGTGTTCGAGGCGGGCGAGTCGCCGGTGCTGTACGCGGAGATCCTCAACGAGCGTCTGCAGCCGGTCACCGGCGCGCCGGTGCACGTGGAGATTGCGCGTCTCGATTCCGCGGACGTGGAGACGCCCCTTGCCCAGGCGGCCATGCGGCGCGAATCCCCCGACGCCTCGCGCATGTCCGTCACCCTGGACGCGATGCCGTCGGGGCGCTACGTGGTGCGTGGCAGCGCCGAACTCGCGGACCGCACCATCGAATCGCGGCCGCTGGAACTGCGCGTGTCGACCTCGTCGGTCGAGTTCCAGCGCACGCCGCAGGATCGCGAGGCGCTGGCGCGCATCGCCGGGCGCAGCGGGGGTGGATACGCCACGCCGGCCACGGCGCAACAGCTGGCGCCGCGCATGAACCTCGAGCCGCGCACCGTCCCCACCGTGTCCGAATCGGTGTTGCGCGCGGAGGCGCCGCTGTTCTTGATCCTGCTCGCACTGCTCTCCGCCGAATGGCTGCTGCGCAAACGCAGCGGGATGATCTAACCGCCCCGGCTGTTTTACGGTTGCGCCGGGGAGCCGCGCGCGCTACACTGCCATGCGAGGTGGTGGTGTGGTATGGGCGGGGTTCTTCGTTTCTTCCTCCCTTTCTTTCTTCTCTGTGCATGTTTCGGTGCCGGTCGCGCGTTCGCGCGTGTCGTCATCAACGAGGTCTATTACGATCATCCCGGCGCCGACGCCGGCTACGAGTTTGTCGAGCTGATCGACACCGATGGCGCTGCGGCGGACATCGGCGGTCTGACGCTCGAGTTCCACAATGGAACCGGAACCGGTTGGGTGGTGTTGTGGCGCGCGGAACCCGGCGTGACGATACGTGCGGGCGAGCCGTTCCTGCTGGGTGACGCGATGGTGTCGCCTGCCCCGGACGTTCTCACCACGTTGTCGCTGCAGAACGGACCGGATGCCCTGCGCATCGTGGACGCGAGTGGCGCGGTGCTCGACGTGGTCGGTTACGGCGGACTGGACGATGCCGCATACACGGAGACGCGCGGTGCCGCGGTGGTCGCGGCGGGCATGTCGATTGCGCGCGTGCCGGACGCCAACGACACGGGCGACAACGCATCCGACTTCGCGGCCGCGGCACCCAGCCCGGGCCGTTTCAACGTCCCGCGCCGCGATGTCGCACTGGCGCTCGCGCCGCCCACGCCCGCGCTGCTGGGTCGCGACGCGCCGGGCGAGGAGCGCATTGCGCTCGAGGTGGTGAACACCGGCGTGCTGGCCGTCGACGCGGGGCAGGTGCGCGTGGCCATTGCCGACTCCACGGAGGCGGGGAGTGTCGAAGCCGCCGTGGTGGTCAACGCGGCCGTCATTCCACCCGGTGGTGCGGAGCGTGTGGAGCTGCGGGTGGCGCTTTCGCTCGGGTTCCACCGGCTCGCCGCCACCGCGGGCTATCCTGCCGACGAACGCGGCTTCAATGACACCGTGGTGTTGCTGCGGCGCGTCGGGCGGGTCCCGGTTCTGGTGAGCGAGGTGTGGAGCGCGCCGGCGCCGCAGTGCCCGCAGTTCGTGGAGGTATTCAACGCCGGCGACGCGCCGGTGGACGTGGGCGGTTGGCGGTTGCGGGACATGCGCGCGCAACCGGTTCCCATTGCGGCGGACTCGCTGGTCATCGCACCGCGCGGCTTCCTCGCCGTATCCGCGAGCCCGGCGGCACTCATCGCGTGCGTCCCGCAGACGCCGCCGGGTTCGGTGGTGGGGGTGGACGGATCGTGGCCGTCGTTCAACCGCTCGGGCAGCGGGGTTGCGGACAGCGTCGTCGTGTCCGACCGGCACGGGATCCCGGTGGAGGCGGTCGCGTATCCGCCGCTTCCCACCGGCATCAGCGGCGTGAGCATCGAGCGCGTCGACCTCTACCCGGGCGCGCGCGCCCCGGTGTGGCGCCTCTCACCCGCCGCGCAGGGTTGCTCGCCCGGGCGTCCCAACGGCGCGTCGCTCTACGACCCGCCGGTGGAAGGCGAACTCGACGTCGAACCCAATCCGTTCGCGCCCGCGCGCGGCGACGTGCTGCGCATCGCCGTGGCGGCCGGGGCCGGTGTGGCGCGGGTGGTGGTTTCGGTATTCGATATGACGGGGCGCCGTGTGGCCGACGTCGGCAGCGCGTTCGCGCTGCCGGCCGTGTTCCTGTGGGACGGGCGCGACCGCAGCGGACACACGGTTCGTCCCGGTCTGTACGTGGTGGCGTGCGAAGAACTCCTGGCCGACGGCACGCGGGGGACGGTGCAGAAGGTGGTGGTGGGGTGTGCGGGCGCGGCACGGTAGCGCGCTGCTCGCCGTGGTGGCCGGCGTGTTGATGCCGTTGTGTGCGCGTGCGCAGGTTCCGTTTCCGTCCGTGCTCGACCGCATCACCGCTGTTCGCGAATCATCCGCGCTGCTTGCACCCGCACCCGGTGGTACCTGTGTCGAATTTGGCGATATGGAACTGTTCGGCATCGCCGGGTTGCGCCTGTCGGGGATGCGCGCCGGCACGCGTGTGGGCGGACTGCCGGTGGGGGTGGAGGTGTGCCGGATCGGCGCACCGGTGGGCTCGCAGACACGCGCGACGCTGCGCGTCGGCGTGGCGTCCGCGCGCTGGCGGATCGCGGTCCGCGCCGGCGTTGAGTCGCTGGCGCTGACCGGCGCGGCGGGGGAGTCCGCAGTGGTTACCGCGCTGGTGTCGGGTGTCGCGCTGGGCGGGGTGACGATCACCGCCGACATGGAATCCCTCGCGGGAGGCACGGGGCGCGATGTCTTCATGACGATGGCGCTCGCCGGACCGGTCGGGGGACGGGCGCGGGTGCTCGCGTGCATGCGCTACGACGGACCCGGCGCGCTGGCGGCGGGTGTCGCGGCCGTGGTTCCGGTCCACCGCGCCCTGGCGCTGCTGGCGGGCTACGACGACGGCAGCGAGACCGCCCGCGTCGGCGCCACCGTGACCGCCCGGCGCTGGGTGGTGTCCACCGGCGCCTTCCGTCACGCGGTGCTGGGGATGTCGCAGGGCGTGTCCCTGTCGGTGGCGTGGTGACGGGCCGGCTGCGCCGGGGCGCGCTGCTCGCGTGCGTGTGGCTCGCGGGGTGTTCCGCCGCGCGCCCGCCGCTGGGGGGCACGGTCGAGGACACGCCGGCCACCTGGGGCGACGAGTACGAGGGGCTCCTGGCCGACACCGACCTGACCGATGCGGATTTTCACGCCGCGCGCACCGCGTTTGCCGCCGACGCACTCGCGTCGGGGGAGGGGCGGGTGGTGCGCGCGACCGCCGCGGCCGGCCCGGTGGCGGCGCGCTATCGCGACTCCACATCCGGCAGGGCGGGGGCGATGGCGTTCAACACGCGCCGGCTGGGTGTGGTGGTGGGCGCGGTGCGCGCGTCACTGGGGGAGGGCGCCCTGCTGGCCGACGCCCGCGATGCCGCGGCCGTGCAGCCGCGCGGCGCGCGATCGGCGGACGGCCTGCGCCTTGCCCCGTCGTCGTCCACCTGGGGTTCGTCGCCCGGCGCCGGTGTGCGCGTCACCCTGGCGCAGGTGCGCCTCGCCGCCGGTGCGTGGCGGGACTGGGACGCGTCCGACGACGCGCGCGCGTTCGTCTCCGCCGGCGTGGTGCAACCGCGCGCCTCCGTGTACGCGGCGGTGGGACGCTCGCGCGCGGGGGCGGGAGCCGGCTCGCTGTGCGTGGCGCACGTGTCGAGGTCGGCATTCGTGTCGGGCGAGATGGGCGCCGCGGCGGACGGCGCACGCGGCGTGTTGCGCGTCATCGTGGGCGAGGGGGGCGCGTGGCGCGCGCTCTTCGCCGCCGGAGCGCCGTCGGCGGCCGCCGACCCCGCCCCGGCAACCCCGGCATCGCGCTGGGGAGGTGCGCTGGAGCGGCGCTTCGACGCGGGCGGCGTGTCCGGGCGCGCCATGCTGTCGTCGCGCACCCGGCGCGACGGGTCCGGCGTGCAGCGGCGGCAGCGCGCCGAATGCGCCGGGTCGCTGGCGGCCCCGGGCGCGCGCCTGGAGGTTGGCGTTCGTGCCACGCGCGAGAGCGAAGCGTTTGCACCCGACCTGCTCGAAGGCGCCGCGCCGTTCACGTCGCACGACGAACTGCGCCTGCGCTGCTTGCTGCGTGCCCACGAAGACGCGGGCGACGGGTTGCGTGTGGAACAGTCGTTCCGGGTGGACGTCATTGTGTCGGGTACCGGTCCGGCGGGGCGGGTGCTGGCTTGGACGGGGCGCGTCCGCTGGCGCGCGATGGACGGCCGTGTGCACGCCTCCGCGTTCGATCTTGCCCCCGGACAACTGGCGTACACCGGCCGCGCGGTCCTGCCCGGCGCGGCCACGTTTACGACACTGTCCCGCAGCGGCGTCGACCTGTCGGCCAGCCTGAGCCTGCGGCTGCCGCTGGGCGCCGGCATCGGTGTGCAGGGGATCCGCACCGCCGCGGGCGACGCGCGCCTCGTGCTGCAGGCCGCGCTGACACGCTGACGGCACGATTCAATTGACAGCCGCGGGCGAGGCTGCTAGTGTCATTATTTCAAGGGCTTACAGGAATATCACTGGTGGCTTAACCGGGCCCCAGCGGCCCGGATGCCGCGAGCCACCGCAGGATGGAGATGCACATCATGAAATTCGCGGAACGAATGTCGCACCTCGGGACGGAGACCGCGTTCGAAGTGCTGGCCCGCGCCCGCGCCCTCGAGGCGCAGGGGCGCGAGATCGTGCACCTGGAGATCGGCGAACCGGACTTCGATACCCCCGACAATATCAAGGAAGCGGCCGTCAAGGCGTTGCGCGGGGGCTACACGCACTACGGACCCTCCGCGGGGCTGCCGGAACTGCGCGAGGAGATCGCCGCCTACATCTCGCGGCACCGCGGTGTCGCGGTGGACCCGGCGCAGGTCGTGGTGACGCCGGGCGGAAAACCCGTCATCTTCTTTTCGGCGCTGGCGCTGCTCGATCCCGGCGACGAAGTCATCTATCCCAACCCCGGCTTCCCGATCTACGAGAGCATGATCGACTACATCGGCGCGCGGGGAGTTCCCATTCCGCTGCTGGAGAAGAACAAGTTCGCGTTCGATCCCGACCAGATCGAGTCGCTCATCACAAAGAAGACGCGCCTGGTGGTGATCAACTCTCCGCAAAATCCCACCGGCGGCGTCCTGCCGCGCGAGACCATTGCGCGCCTGTGCGAGCTGGCGGTGAAGCACGACTTCTACGTGCTCTCCGACGAAATCTACTCGCGCATGATCTACGATGGCGAACACGTGACGCCATATTCGTATCCGGGCATGCCGGAGCGCACCATCATCCTTGACGGTCACTCCAAGACCTACGCCATGACCGGCTGGCGGCTCGGTTACGGCGTCTTCCCCAAAGAAATGGCGGTCAAGGTGGCCAAGCTGCAGACCAACTCCAACAGCTGCACGTGCAGCTTCACCCAGATGGCCGGTGTGGAAGCGCTGCGCGGACCCCAGGACAGTGTGGACACCATGGTGGCGGAGTTCCGTGCCCGGCGCGACCTCATTGTGGACGGGCTCAACGGCATCCCCGGGTTCAGCTGTCACAAACCCTCGGGTGCGTTCTACGTGTTTCCCAACATCAAGGGCACCGGCAAGACCTCCAAGCAGATGGAGGACCATCTGATGAACAAGGCGGGCGTGGCCGTGCTCGCGGGAACCGCGTTCGGGCAGTACGGCGAGGGCTACATCCGTCTTTCCTACGCGAACTCGCAGGCCAACATCAAGAAGGCCATCGCGTGCATCAAGCAATCGCTCTAGTGAGGTCTCTGGTTGAAAGTACTGGTGGTCGGTTCGGGCGGACGCGAGCATGCGCTCGCGTGGGCCATCGCGCGTTCCGGCGCGGTCGAGGCCCTGTACGTCGCGCCGGGTAACGCGGGCACGGCGGGCATCGCGCACAATCTCGACATCGCCGCCACCGACGTCGACGCGCTGTACGGGTTTGCGCGCGAGCACCGCATCGATCTCACCGTGGTGGGACCGGAGGCGCCGCTCAACGCGGGCATCGTCGACCGCTTTCGCGCCGGTGGCCTGGTGTGCTACGGGCCCACCGCCGCCGGTGCGCGCCTGGAGGGAAGCAAGGCCTTCGCCAAGGAGTTCATGCTCCGCCACGGCATCCCCACCGCCGCCTTCGCCGTGTTCGACGACCCCGCCGCCGCAAAGTCCTTTGCGCGGTCACTCGCGGCGCCGCTCGTCATCAAGGCGGACGGGCTCGCCGCGGGCAAGGGCGTGATCATCGCGCAGGACCACGAAGAAGCGGACCGTGCGATCGACGGCATGATGGTGGAGAAGCAGTTCGGCGCGTCGGGCGGGCGTGTGGTGGTGGAGGAATTCCTGGCGGGCGAGGAAGTGTCCGTACACGCCATGTGCGATGGCGCGCGCGCGGTGTTGCTGCCGAGTTCCCAGGACCACAAGCGCGCCTTCGACGGCGATGCCGGACCCAACACCGGCGGCATGGGTGCCATCGCACCGGTGCCGTGGATGACGCCGGAGCACTTGGCGCTCGTGCGCCGTACGGTGATTGAGCCGGTGCTCGAGGGCATGATCGCGGCAGGGACGCCGTTCACGGGCACGCTCTACGCGGGCCTGATGTGGACGGCGGACGGGCCGAAGGTGCTGGAGTTCAACACGCGCTTCGGCGATCCGGAAACCGAGGTGCTGATGCCGTTGCTGGCCGGGGATGTGGCGGCGTTGTTCCTCGCCGCCGCCTCGGGACGGTTGCCGGACGAGGTGCCCACGCGGCCGGGTGCCGCGGCCACCGTGGTGGTGGCGTCGCGCGGGTACCCGGAGAACTACCGCAAGGGGCTGCCCATCGGGGGACTCGACGCGATCGGCGGGGATGATTGCGCGGTGTTTCATGCCGGCACCCGGCGCGCGCCGGATGGCACCGTTGTCACCGCCGGCGGCAGGGTGCTGGCGGTGACGGGATGGGCGGGCGACCTGCGCGGGGCGCTGCGCGTCGCCTACGACGGCGTCGCGCGCGTACAATTTGACGGCGCGTTCTGGCGTTCGGATATTGGGCGCCGGCACGTGGCCGCAGACAAGACCTGAACGGAAAGGATCACCGATGGCAAAGTCACCCACCGTTGCGATTCTGCTCGGGAGCAAGAACGACGAGACCAACCTTCGACCCACCACCGACCTGCTCGACCGATTCGGTATCGACTGGGAACTGCGCGTGATCTCCGCGCACCGTCAGCCGGAGGCGTTGCACGAATACGTGCGCGCGGCGGACAAGGGCGGCACGAAACTCTTCATCGCCGCGGCGGGTCTGAGCGCGGCGCTGCCCGGTGTCATCGGTTCCATCTCTTCGCGTCCGGTGATCGGACTTCCCATCCCGGGCGGTGCGCTCAACGGTATCGACGCGCTGCTGTCCATGGTGCAGATGCCCGGCGGGATCCCGGTGGCGACGGTGGGCGTGGGTTCCAACGGTGCCAAGAACGCGGCCATTCTGGCCGCTCAGATTCTCGCGCTCTCCAACGACGCGGTGGCGCACAAGCTCGCGGCCTACCGCGACGAACTGCGGAACGGATAACCGGTGGCGGGCAGGGCACCCATCGTCGGCGCCATCGACGACCCCCGCAGCGCCGAGCTGGCCTGCGACGCGCTGGTGCGCGGGGGTGTGGTGGTGCTTCCCACCGACACGCTGTACGGCCTGAGTGCGCGTCTGTCGGCGGAGGATGCGGTCCGCCGGATCTCGGCGATCAAGCGCGCACCCAACGACCGGCGCTACATCCTGCTGGCGTCATCCATCGACATGGTGGACGGGATCGTGCGCTCCTACGGCTGCGGCAGCCGCGAGGTGCTCGCCGCGGCGTGGCCCGCGCCGCTTTCGGTGATCGTGCCCGCGGGACCGGCGTGCCCGGCGTGGGTGGGGCCGACGGTGGCCATCCGCGTGCCGGCGCTGGCGCCGTTGCGCGCGCTGATCGAACGTGTCGGCGAGCCCATCGTGTCCACCAGCGTCAACCGCGCGGGCTCGGAACCGCTTGACGATGCGCACGAAATACGCCACGAAATGGGGGGTGAGGTGGATCTCATCGTCAGCGGACTCATGGATGGACGCACCGCGTCGACCATCGTGGATTTGTCGGGGAAGGCGCCGCGCGTGGTACGGCGCGGGAGCTACGCCTGGGCGGCTGGGGACGGGAAGCCTTCGAAGTAGTGGTTCTTGTAGGCCTCGCAGTTTGAACACAGCAGAATGTCCCGGCGGCGGCCCTCGGCCAGCAGGGCGCGGTAGCGCCGGTTCAACTCCCCGTTCCAGATGTCCATGACGTGCTCGTGGGTGGCGTCGCCCACCACACCGCGCTCGTGTGAATCCCAGCAGCACAGCGTGGCCTTCCCGTTCACGTAGAAGAACATCTCCTTGAGCACCTTCTTGCACGGCAACTGCACCGGCTTCACCCCGGGCTCCCACGGCCACAGGTAGAGGTCGGTCACCACCGCGACCGCGCCGGCATTCGTCCAGAAGTCGACGAACGCCTCCTGTTCGTGCGTGTTGTAGTCCATCGCGATCATGCGCACCTCCACATGGCCGGCGTTTCCGCGCTCGCGCGCCAGCTCCACGAAGCGGCGCGTGCGTTCCACGGTGAGGTTGTAGTCGAGGCCCACGCGGGACCTCGAAAATGTTTCTTCGCTGAAGCCGTCGATGGAGAAGCGGATGATGTCGATGCCCGCGTCCAGGATCTCCAGCGCCTTCTCCTCGCGCATCAACTCGCCGTTGGTATTGATCTCGATCTGCGCCGTGTCATCCTTGCGGATGTAGCGCATGATCTCGCCCAGCCGGTGGTCGGCGAGCGGCTCGTTGATGAGAAAGGGCCGGTAGGTGATGCCCATGCCGCGCGTCTCGTCGATGATCTTCTTCCACAGCCAGTCCTCCATGCGGCGCGGGCGCCGCGTCAGGGTGGCATGCGAGCAGAAGGGGCACTCCGCGTTGCACGCGAGCGTGGTCTCGATCTGCACGAAGCTGGGATGGGCGGGCTGGATCATGGTGCGGCCGCGGCTGGCGCGGACCCCCGAATATTACAGCCAGGGGAGCAGCGCCGCCATGCATTTCTCGGTGGCGCCGAGCTGCGATTCCACGTACGCGCGCGCCGCGTCCCCCGCCGCGAGGCGCCGATTCCTGTCGGTGAGGTAGCGGAGCAGTGCATGGACGATCTCGGGGGTGCTGGACACGGTGCCCGCCGCGCCGCGCGCAAGCAGTTGCTGCGCCTCGAACGAGTTGTCGTGACGCGGGCCGAAGACGACTGGAATGCCGGCGATGGCGGGCTCGATGACGCTGTGCACGCCGGTGGAGAAGGCGCCGCCCACGTAAGCCACGTGCGCGTGGCGGTAGGCTTCCGCCAGCACGCCCACCGCATCGAGAATCACGATGCGCGCGGAGCGATCCCCCCCACGCTCGCTCATCACGCGCCAGGAGAACCCGGTTCCCGCCGCCCACTCGCGCAATGGTGTGACATGGGACGGCACCGGTTCGTGCGGAACCAGCACCACGCGCACGTCGGGCAGCTCGCGCAACACGACCCCCAGCGCAGGCAGCAGGTAGAACTCGTCGGCCGGCCAGGTGCTGCCCGCGATGAGCGTGGGACAACCGTCGTCCGGGAGCTCGATATGAGTGGAGGAACGCTGGTTCCAGCGCTCCATGACGCGGTCGAAGCGGGTGTCGCCGGCGACGCTGATGCCGGTGTGACCCGGGGCCGCGTGTGCGAAGCGCGCCGCGTCGGCCTCGCTTATGGCCAGGATGCGCGCGATGCGCGCGTAGACGTCGCGGTAGATCCAGCTGGCGGGTGGGCGCAGCCGTCCGGAACCGGCGCTGAGGGTGGCGTCGATGAGCACAATGGGAATGTCACGCGCGTTTGTCTCCCAGATGTGGTTGGGCCACAGGTCGAACTTCACCGCGACCAGCACGCGCGGGCGGGCCACGGCCACGCAGTGGCGCATGGCGCCGGGCAGGTCGAAGGGGAGGTAGTCGATGAAGCGGATGGAGCCCTCGCCCACGGTTTCCCGCCGGCGCGCAAAGTGATACCCGGACGGCGACGAGAAGGTGATCATTACCGGCAGTTCGGGACGCGCGCGCTCCAGAGAAGAGATCACCGGTCGCGCCTGCTCGAACTCGCCCACGCTGGCCACGTGGAACCACACCGGCCGTTCGTCCAGCGCGCGCAGCGCATCCCAGCGGCCGCGCCATCCGCGCCGCCCGTTCACCGCCTCGCGCATCTTGGGGAGAAACAGCGCCGAAGCGCGCGCGCCGGCCGCCCCCAGCGGGGCGAGCGCGTTGTATGCGATGCGTGCGCCGTTCATGCGTCCGCTCTTCAGGGGAGCACCACGCGCGCGGTCCCGGCGCCGGCCAGCGCATCCAGCACCACTTCCAGGACGCGCTGGTGGGGAATGGCCGCAAGGCACTCGCCGGTTCCGCGCGGGCAGGGCACGGCGCCGTTGCGCGAGCAGGGCCGGCAGGCAAGCGCGCGTTCGACCACACGGCTCCCGTCCAGCGAGGGGAAGTAGCCGAAGCTCTCCACGGTGGGTCCGAACATCGCCACCACCGGCACGCCCACCGCCTCGGCCAGGTGCATGAGGCCGGAGTCGTTGCCGACGAAGAGGCGGCAACGCGCAATGTGCGCCGCGGTGTGCAGGAGCGGGGCGGAGCCCGCCAGGTCGAGCGCACGATCTCCCAGGGTGGCGGCGATGGGTGCGGTGACAACGCGGTCCTGCTCGTCGCCCACCAGCACGATGACGTGCCCGCGTGCTGCGAGCGCCGCGCACAGCTCACCGAAACCCGCCCAGCGTTTTCCCTCCCAGCGGCTGCCGGGTGCGACCGCGATGGCGTCGCGCGCGCCGAGGGCCCGATCCGCGGCGGCGGCCGCCGTCGCGGGCAGGACGATGCCGCCGGGACGCAGCGTCGCCGCCGGCAACCCGGCGGGCCCGGCGAGAGCCGCATAGCGCTCGAGCATGGTGGGCAGCGGTGCGGGGCGCTTGAACACGATGAGCCCGAGCCGGGCCAGCGTGTGCTTCTCGATACGCGCCGCCGCGCCGCCCGCGCGCCATGCCACCACGCGGCTGCGCCAGCTCGCGTGTGCGTCCACCACCACGTGCCCCGTCGCGCGCAGCGCGCTGGCAATTCCCAGCAGCTGCCCCGCCGAGGCGCCGCGTTCGATGGCGATGACGCGGTCCACGCCCTCCGCGGCGGCGAACAACTCCGCGTAGGCGCGCTTGGTCAGCACGACCACCTCTTCGGCGCCGGATCGGCGCGCGTGGGCCAGCAGCGGGCAGAGCAGCACGCAATCGCCGAGCGAACTGAATCGAATGAAGACGAGTCTCACGGCTCCCGTTCCGGTCCTGCGCCTTCGCGCTTGACACTGCGCGAATTTCGCGGGGACACTGACCCGGACTATAGCGCAAAAGCGTCCCGGCAGACGCTTGTTTTGCCATCTGCTCCGTTTCAGGGAGGAGCTCCGCGGTCGTGTCCAACCAGCTCGGTGACAGAATCAGGCGGCTGCGGCTCGCCGGTAACCTCACGCTCAGGGAGGTTGGCGCCCGCGCGGGTGTTTCCGCCACGCACCTCTCCGAAATCGAGCGCGGAAGGACGTCGCCGACGGTGGGCGCGCTCATGCGCATCGCCGCGGCACTGGGCGAGGAGGCCTCGCGGCTGGTCGACGACGTGCAACCACCCGGGGTGGCGGTGGCGCGTGCGGGTGAACGGCGGGAATGGACCGAGAACGATGCCACGGTGCAGGCGCTCACCGCGGCCAGCAGCGGGGGCGAACTCACGGTGGTGACGGTTGCGCTGCCGCCCGGTGCGGCGATGCCGCGGCTGGCCGGGGCCGGCGAACAGTTCGTCCTGGTTCTGGAAGGTGCGGTGGAGATACTGCTGCCCGCGTCGTCGCGGGCGCTGCGTGAGGGGGACGCCGTGCACTGCATGGCCGAGGATTGCCGCGGTGTGCGCAACCGCGGCGAGACGGGCGCGCGCCTGCTGTGGGCGTGTTCGCCGGCTGCGACCCTGTAGCCCCCCGCGGGCAGGGAGAGGTCACCCTGGACAACAAGGAAATCGGCAGACGCATCAAGACCGCGCGCCAGGAGCGAGGACTCACGCTCAAGGCGGTGGAGGCGTCGTGCGGGGTGTCGGCGACGCACGTCTCCGAGATCGAACGCGCCGCCGCTTCACCCACGGTGGGTGCGCTGCTGCGCATCGCGCGCGCGCTGGGCAAGCGCCCGGGTTACTTCCTGGAGGAGAGCGAGATGGGCGAGGTGTCGGTGGTGACGCGCGCGGATCGTGTGCGCGAGTCGGCCGGCACGGGCGTCACCCTGGAGCGGCTCACCGCGGGCATCCCCGGCGGCCGCGTGCAGGCAATCCAGATAACGCTGGCGCCGGGCAGCGGACGCCGTGCCGCTGCCCACGCGCACCCGGGTGGCGAGGCCATCCTGGTGCTGTCGGGACGCCTCAGGGTGACGGTGGACGGTGGCGGTCACGTCCTTGCGCCCGGCGACGCGGTCTACTACGATGCGGCCCGTCCCCATGCGTACGTCAACGAATCGCCGGACGCCACGGCGGTCGTCCTGTGGCTGGCGACGCGCCGCGACGTCGACTGACCCTGCCGTTTTGTTTTGACACGTTTTCCCGCGCCCTCCTATGCTCGCCCCTGCCCGCAATTCAGCGCGGCCCAAGGGGTGAGACGTACCATGCCGGATGCTTCCCGCGACGAAATCCTGTTCGTGCAACTGGTGGCGACCTTTCAGTTCGCCGCCATGCAACAGATGGGGAAGATCGCGAATCCGGTGAGCGGCGAGATCGAGCGCGACCTCGAGCAGGCCAGGACCTCCATTGACATCGTGCAGATGCTGCAGCGCAAGACGGAGGGCCACCGGTCCGCCCGCGAGTCGGAATTTCTCGACAAGGTGCTCTTCGAGCTGCAGATGAACTACGTCGACGAAACCCGCCGGGGTGAGGGGGAGGAGAAGGCGTCCGGCGAGGGCAACCCGGAAAATTAGTCCGGGTTACCGGTTTGGAGTCGTTCTTGCTACCTAGCAACGGTTTACCCCCGGCGATACGCCAGGAAGGAGACGGTTCGATCATGCACGGTCGTTTTCGTGCGCTTTGCGCCGGTACGTTGCTGGTCGCCGCCGCGTGTTCCATGTGGTTCCCGCTGACGGCCGCAGCGAGCTCGGCATACAACGGGACGCGGGGTCTCCTGCGCACCCGCTCCGCGGACACCTACCGCAAGGGTACGCTCAGTTTTCAGCTCTCGGCCCAGTACGGGAAGCTGGACAACCAGCTGCTCTCGCCGGGCGGGTATTACCCGCCGGGCGATACCTCCGCGGTCGTCGACTACCACCTGTTCATCCCGCGGGTGTCGATAACCTACGCCCTGAGTGATTTCTTCGAGGTGGCGGGAAACCTGGATGTTCGCAGCTGGATTCGTACCGTGCAGGAGGACAATGGTCATAACGACCTCGAGACCTTCACGCGCGGTGGCCTGGGTGACACCGACGTTTCCGCCAAGCTGTCGATACCGCTCCCGGGCGACAAGTTCAAGCTGGGTGCCTACGGTGACGTGAACTTCAAGACCGGCGACAAGGACCGCCGCTTCACCACCGATTCCAACGACATCACCGTGCTCGGTCTGGCCACGCTCGACCTCACCGACATGGATACCTTCGTTCCCACACGCGTGCACGTGAACGCGGGCTACCGGTTCAACAAGAACGAGCTTCTCGGCTACGGCATCTTCGACCCGGATTTTCCGGATTCCTCCGGCTTCAACCCGCCGGGATATCCGGCGACGCCGGCGGGCGAGAACGACTCGTACAACGACAACTTCCTGTTCAACGCGGCGCTCGAATTCCCGGCGCCGCAGGTGACATTCTTTGTCGAGTTCGACTGGCAGAATCTCCTGAACATGGAGATCCCGGACGGGGCGTCCGTCAGTGCCAACACCTACACGCTGACGCCGGGTGTCGAGTTCAAGGGCGGCAGCGGTTCGTCGTTCGAACTCGGGGCCGACATCAACCTGAACTCCGGGGACAGGCCGTCGGTCATCAACGCGCCCGACTGGGGCCTGTGGATGGCGTTCAACTATGTTGCCGAGGTCATCCCGCGCGACAGCGACAAAGACGGGATCGCCGATCCCAACGACGGTTGTCCGGATCAACCCGAGGACTTCGACGGGTACCAGGACGCGGACGGCTGCCCGGACCTCGACAACGACGGCGATGGTCTGAATGACAAGGACGACATGTGCCCGGATCTGGCCGAGGACTACGACAGCTTCCAGGACGGCGACGGCTGTCCCGACCTGGACAACGACCAGGACGGCATTCCCGACGCCAGCGACAAGTGTCCGGATGAGGCCGAGGACCTCGATGGCGAGGCGGACGACGACGGCTGCCCGGACCTCGTCAAGGACAGCGACAACGACGGCGTCCCCGACGATCTCGACCGCTGCCCGCTGCAGGCGGAGGACTTCGACGGGTACCAGGACGACGACGGCTGTCCCGACCTGGACAACGACCTCGACGGTATTCCCGACAACGTCGACAAGTGTCCGACGCAGCCGGAGACGTTCAACGGCGTCGACGACGAGGACGGATGCCCGGATGCCAAGGAGATCGGCAAGCAGTTCGTGCTGCGCGGCATCGGCTTCGAGAGCGGCAGCGCCGCGCTCACGCCGGACTCGTACACGGTGCTCGACCAGGTGATCGCGTCGATGAACGCGTACCCCGAGGCGCGCCTCGAGATCCGCGGGCACACCGACAGCCAGGGCCCGGCCAACTTCAACCTGGAGCTTTCGCAGCGTCGCGCCGAATCGGTGCGGCAGTATCTCATCAAGGGCGGCGTCGATCCGTCTCGCCTCACCTCGGTGGGCGTGGGCGAGGAAGAGCCGATTGCGTCCAACGCCACGCCCGACGGGCGTTCGCAGAACCGGCGCATCGAGTTCCGCCGCTTGAACTAGGCACGGCTTACGTTCGCCGGTTGAAAAGGGAATGGGTCCGTCATTCGACGGACCCTTTTCTTTCTCCTTCCCGGAAGACCCGGTGGAGTGAGTCTTCGAATGGCGGACGGCGCGCGCTGCGCGCCGCTAGGACGACTTGGCGCGCTCCCAGTAGACGTCCATCTCGTCGAGCGTCATGTCTTCGAAGCGCCGGCCGTCGGCGCGGATCATCCCCTCCATGAGCTCGAAGCGACGGATGAACTTGGAGGTGGAACGCTGCAGCGCCTCGTCGGCGTCGATCTTGAGAAAGCGCGCCACGTTGGCGGCCGCGAACAACACGTCGCCGGTTTCGTCTTCGATGGCCGCGCGCTCGCCGGAGGCGAGTGCGTGTTCGAGTTCGGCGATCTCCTCGCGAAGCTTCTCGATCACGGGCGGAATCTCATCCCAGTCGAATCCGGTCGAGCCCGCGCGGTCCAGTATCTTCACCGCGTGGCGCAGCGGCGGCAGGTTGCCGGCCACGCCCTCCAGCGCGCCCTCGCCACGCTTCGCCCGCTCCGCGGCCTTGCTCTTCTCCCAGTGGACGATGCTCTCCTCCGGAGTCGACGCCGTCTCACGGCCGAAGACGTGCGGATGGCGGCCCTTGATCTTGTCGTGCGCGTGTGTGGCCACACGGGCCAGCGTGAACTCGGGATCGGTCTCCCGGCGGATGGACAGCGCGAAGCACAACAGGAACAACACGTCTCCCATCTCGTCCAGCAACTCGCCGGGCCCGTGGTGGGTGCCGGCCCACTCCAGCTCGTAGGCTTCCTCGATCAGGTCTGACAGGACGTCGTCGAGCTTCTGCTCGCGGTCCCACGGACAGCCGTTCTCGCCGCGCAGGCGCGTGATCAGGGCGAAGAGTTGTTGCATGGACCCGGCGTCGTCGTTGCTCATTGGGCGAGCATAGGGATGTTCCCGGCCTCTCTTCAAGCCCAAGTTGGTTCTTGCCGGAAGCGTCCCGCACGGCTAAACTCCAAGATTCTCCTTCTTCGCCGCGCTGGAGCGCGGCCCGGCAAGATGACCGATATGATCACCGTGCGCGGCGCGCGGCAGCACAACCTCAAGAACCTCGACGTCGAGATCCCGCGCGGGAGTCTCACCGTCATCACCGGCGTCTCCGGATCCGGCAAGTCTTCCCTCGCCTTCGACACCCTGTACGCGGAGGGGCAGCGCCGCTACATCGAGTCGCTGTCCACCTACGCCAAGCAGTTCCTGGAGCGTATCGGCCGCCCCGACGTGGACGATGTCACCGGCTTGAGCCCCGCTATCGCCATCGAGCAGCGCAACACGACCCGCAGCTCGCGTTCCACCGTGGGTACCGCCACCGAGATCTACGACTACCTGCGCCTGCTGTTCGCGCGCGCGGGGCGCACCCACTGCCCCACCGACGGCGTCGAGGTGCGCCGTCACACAGCGGACGAGGTGGTGCAGGCGTTGCTGGACGGGCACGCGGGGCGTACCTTCAACGTCATCGCCACCCGCAAGGTGGAGAAGGGCGGGGCCGCGAAGCACGTGGAGGAACTGGTGCGCGAGGGCTTCACGCGCTTCCTCATCCGCGGGGACGTGGTGAAGCTCGAGGCACCCCCGAAGGGCATCGGGCGCGCAACGGCGCTGGACCTGGTGCTGGACCGGGTGACCGTCGGCGAGGAGCGGCGCGCGCGCCTGCTGGAGGCGGTGGAGACCGCGTACCGGATGAGCGACGGTCACGTGCGCTTCGACGACGCGGATTCGGGCGAAAAGGTGGAGTTCACCAGTCACCTGGTGTGCACCGCGTGCCGACGCGAGTTCGAGGAGCCGCGCCCCATCCTGTTCTCGTTCAACACCCCGTTTGGCGCGTGCCCCCAGTGCCGCGGGTTTGGCAACCGCATGGAATTCGACGAGAACCTCATCGTGCCCGACGGGTCGCGCACGCTGCGGCAGCACGCCATCGAGCCGTGGGGAAGCGAGAAGTTCGAATACTTCTACGACCAGCTGGTGCGTTTCTGCCGCCGCAAGAAGATCCCCATGGACAAGCCGTGGGATAAACTTCCCGAGGCGTCGCGGCGAGCGGTCATGCAGGGCTCGGGCGAATACACCGGCGTGTTGCCGTTCCTGGAGAACATGCGCGAGAAGACGTACAAGAAGTACGCGCGCTTCTTCACGCGCCGTTATCTCGCCTACCGCGAGTGCCGCATGTGCAACGGCGGGCGCCTGCGCCCGGAGGCTTACTTCGTCCTGCTGGACGGGCGCACCATCCGCGAGGTCGCGTCGATGACGCCGGGCGACGCGCTGAAATTCGTGCGCGGGCTGGAGTTCTCGGAGCGCGGGCGCACCGTGGTTCGCGACGTGCTCATCGAGCTCGAGTCGCGCCTGGGCTTCCTGCTGGCGGTGGGGTTGCACTACCTCACCCTCGACCGTCTGGCGCGCACGCTCTCAGGCGGCGAGTCGCAGCGCATTTCGCTCGCCAACTCGCTCGGGTCGAACCTGCTCGACGTCCTGTACGTGCTCGACGAGCCCAGCATCGGCCTGCACCCGCGCGACACGGACCAGCTGGTGGCCGTGCTGGTGGACCTGCGCTCGCGCGGCAACACGGTGGTGGTGGTGGAACACGACCTCGACATCATTCGCAGCGCCGACCACGTGATCGACCTCGGGCCCGGTGCGGGCGAGGCCGGCGGGAGCATCGTCTACCAGGGGCCGGCGCTGGCGGGCGGGACGTCGCGCACCCTCAAGTACCTCAAGGAGGGCCCGCCGCTGCGCATCGCCAACGGGGACGGTTCGAAACCGGAGAACTTCCTCACCCTGCGCGGCGTGCGTGAGCACAACCTGCGCGGCGTGGACGTGTCGTTTCCGCTGGGGGCGTTCACGGCCGTTACCGGCGTCTCCGGATCGGGCAAGAGCACCCTGGTTTGCGACGTGCTGCACGACGCGCTGCGCGGGCGCGGTGACGCCGGCGCGCGCGCGTGGCGCTCGGTCGAAGGCACCGGGCCGGTGCGCGGCGTGCTCATGGTGGACCAGGCCCCCATCGGCAAGACCCCGCGCTCCAACCCGGTGACGTACGTCAAGGCCTTCGCCGACATCCGCGAGGTGTTCGCGGCGCAGAAGAAAGCGCTCAAGCGCGGCTACAAGTCCGGGCGCTTCAGCTTCAACGTGGCCGGGGGCCGCTGCGCGCGCTGCCAGGGCATGGGCTGGGAGCGTGTGGAGATGCACTTCATGGCGGACATGTTCGTGCGTTGCAGCGAGTGCGACGGAAAGCGCTTCAACCAGGAGACGCTCGAGATACACTACAAGGGCCTCGACCTGGCCGACGTCCTGGATCTGACGGTGGACGAGGCCATCGAGCACTTCTCGGATTACCCCGCTCTGGTGGGACGCCTGCGTGTGCTGCACAAGGTGGGGCTGGGTTACCTGCGGCTGGGGCAGCCTTCGACGACGCTGTCGGGGGGCGAATCGCAGCGCATCAAGATCGCGCGCGAACTGTCCGACAATACCGAAGGCGGATTCGTCTACATACTCGACGAGCCCACCACCGGACTCCACGTGGACGATGTGGAGACGCTCATCGATGTGTTGCGCGAGTTGATCGCCCGGGGCAACACGGTGATCGTGGTGGAACACAACATGCAGGTGATCGCGCAGTCGGATTGGGTGGTCGACCTGGGCCCCGAGGGAGGGGACGGCGGTGGCAGGGTGGTGGCGGCCGGAACGCCGGCGGAAGTTGCCGCCGCGACCGGATCGCACACGGGCATGTTCCTGAAACGCTTCCTGCGCGGAACCAGACGGAGGGCGTCGTGAATCTTTGCGTGACCGGAGGCGCGGGCTATGTCGGATCGGTGGTCGCGGAGCGGTTGCTGGCCGACGGCCACCGCGTGACGGTGGTGGACAACCTCTCCACCGGGCACCGCGACGCAGTGCCGGCGGGGTGCGACTTGGTCGAGGGCGACGTGCGCGATGCGCGCGTAATGGCGCGCGCCCTGGGCGCATCCACCGATGCGGTGCTGCACTTTGCGGCGCTGAGCGTGGTGGCGGAGTCCGTACAGCGGCCGCTGGACTACTTCGACAACAACGTGGGCGGGACGGTGTCGATTCTGCGCGCGATGGAAAAGGCGGGCGTGGGCAGGATTGTATTCTCGTCCACGGCGGCCGTGTATGGATCGCCCGCGTCGTTGCCCATCGAGGAGGCCGCACCGTGCGTGCCCGAGAATCCCTACGGCTGGTCCAAGCTGGCGGTCGAGAAGGTGCTGGAAGCCGCGCGCGTCTCCGCCGGGCTGCAGTACGTGGCGTTGCGCTACTTCAACGCTGCCGGCGCAAGCGCGGCGCTGGGCGAAGATCACCGCCCGGAATCCCACCTCATTCCCATCGTGCTCGAGGCCGCAACCGGTGCGCGCAAGGGGGTCACGGTGTTCGGCGGCGACTACCCGACCCGCGATGGAACCTGCCTGCGCGACTATATCCACGTGGTCGACCTGGCGGACGCCCACGCGCGTGCGCTCGAAGCGATGGCCCATGGATTCAGCGGCGCGCTCAATCTCGGCAGCGAGACCGGCTTCACGGTGTTGGAAGTGATTGCCGCCTGCGAGCGGGTCACCGGCCGCCCGGTTGCGCAGCAAAAGGGGCCGCGGCGGGCGGGCGATCCCCCCGCCCTGGTGGCATCCTCGCGCCGTGCCTCAGAGGTGCTGGGCTGGAAGGCGCGTGCCAGCGCGCTGGACGAGATCATCGCCAGCGCCCACGCCTGGCGCACAGGCCACCCGCAGGGCTACGCGCGCTGATCGGGCTGCGTGGCACGAAGCTTGCGATCTCCGCGATGGCCGGTGTACCCCGCCGAACGCTATCGCCATGGAAAAAACGCAGCTCACCGTCGCGGAACTCTCCTCGCTGCTCCGCATGATCCAGGTCATTCCGGAGGCCGACAATGTCGGCCGCATCCACCGCATGTTGCTGGCCTTCTGCACGGCATGGCGGACCATCGGCGTGCGCCGCGCCTTCCTGATGCTGGTGGACGAACCCGCCCACATGGTGCGCGGGCACCTGGCCGCCGAGCAGACACCAGCCGGCGATGAGCCGGCCGCGTCGTCCTTCGAGGCGCTGGCCCGGCGCGTGGTGGAGAGCACGCAGAACGCCGACACCAGTGATCTCACCCTCAAGACGCGCACCTTCACGGTTCCGCTCGACTGGCAGCGCTGCGGTGTCGCCAAGGCATCCGTCACCGGCGTGCCGCTGCTGGCGGACCGGCGCATGAGCGAGTTCGGCAGCGACCCGTTCTTCGACTTCTTCGACACCGGTGCCTACATCGCCATCCCGCTGCGCGTGCGCGGCAAGGTGGCCGCGGTGCTCGCCGCCGACCATGGCGCTTCTTCGCAGTCCATCGCGGTCGAAGACATTTCGCTCGTATACAGCATGGCGCAGCAGGCCGCCACCGCCATCGAACGCCTGCATGAGACCAGCGACAACGCGCGCAAGTTCAGGGTGCTGCGCAAGCTTCAGGACATCCTCGCCGCCGCCGAGGATTCGCGCCGTTTCGGAGATTCGCTCTCGGCCATGCTCTCCATGGTGTCCCGCGCCGCCGGCGGACACGGCGTGTTGCTCAAGGACCTGGTGCGCAACCGGACCACACATGTCAAATCGGTGGACGACCTGGAGCGCGACACCCGCGAAAGCGACATCGCACTCACCAATTGTTTTGACGACATCCTCGACCGTGTTGCCGGTGCGGGCCGGTCGTTGCGCGGCGACGCCGGCCACCCGCTGCTCAATGACGAAGCGATCCAGTCCGTTCGCTACTTCCTCGCGCTGCCGCTGGCGGCCGGGGGTGAATGCCTGGGCGCGGTTGCCGTCTACGCGGAGTCCCGCCCCGGCGGTGAGGAACGGACGGAGTTTCCCGCGCGGGACCGGCTCTTCCTGGAACTGTGCGCCGGCATGCTGGCAGAACGCCTGGACTCGCTCTACAAGACGGAGCAGGCGCAGCGCTGTGAGCGGATGCTGGAAGAGGTCCAGTCGAACCTCGCCCGCGAGCGTGCCAGCTCACGCGTCGGCGCGCGAACCCAGGAGCAGTACGACACGATGGTGAACGCGATGCGCGAACTGGAAGGCATCGTGGCCGGACACCAGACCTTCGAAAAGCGGATTACGCGTGCGCGGGAGACACTCGCGGCGCTGGGGGAGCAGGCCGCCTCTTTCCAGGACGAAGTCGCCACCATGAAGGCGTCGTTGCAGATCGTGGATCTCTTTGCGCTGGTGCGCGAGGTGGCGGAAGCCTGGGCCCCGGCGGTGCGGCTCAACGGCGTCGAGGTGACCGCGCGCATCCCCGCGCGTGGTCCGGTGCTGCTGATGGACCGCGGCAGTGTGACGCTGGCTCTCAACAACATCCTCGGCGTGCTGGGACCCCACGTGGGCAAGGGCGATCGTGTCCTCGTCGAGTGTTCGGCCTCCGACGGCCGTGCCGTGATCCTGGTGGCGGATACGGCGGGCAAGGTGGATGGGACCCTGCTCTCGCGCCTCTTCATGCCCTTCGCCCCATCCGGCGTCGGCGACCCGGAATCGGCGCTCTCGGTTGCGGGGGATATCCTGCAGCGGCACGCGGGCGAGATTACCGTCAAGTCGTCTCCGTCGTGGAAGACCATCCTCGCCCTGTCGTTTCCGATTGCGGCCAACTCGGAACGGCGTGGCAAGCGCAGCGATCGCCGCCGCCGGCCGGAGCGGCGTGGCTGATCCGGTCCGAACAGAATCCGTCCATCCCCGTTCGGCACCTCGATTGCCGGGCCTAGATCGCAACATACTATAATATAACAAGTTAGACGGTCCGGCGCCGCGTGGCACGTGGCTTGCGCTCCGGCCCGCGGGAGCCCACCTGGCCGGGGGCCCTGGAAGGTTTATGGACGATATCAACCTGCATGCCCTGGTTCTCGACGCGCTCCGCGACCCCGTCATGGTGGTCGACGGGAGTGGCGAAGTGCTGCTTGCCAACCCCGCCGCCATGCGCGTGCTGGAGCTGGCGCGCGCCGACGGCGGCGGCAACGGTCACGCGGCGCTCGACGGCGCCGCCATCATGGATCTGGTGCGCCGCGCCGAGCGCGTGCGCGTGGATGCGGTGCCGGTCCCGGGTGATGCGTCCCAGGTGATCGACGTCGAAGCGTTGCCCGGTTGTGACCCCGGCGCTCAGCGCTGCTGGATGCTGCGCATCCGCGCCGCCGATGCGCTGGAGCGCGAGTTCTGGTCCGACAGCGCAGTGGCCACTGTGGCCCATGAGATTCGCAACCCGATCACGGCCATGCTCAACGCGCTCGGTGCGTTGTCCGCTCCTGAACCCGCCGGAACGAGGGTGGGCGGTGGAGGCAGCATGGCGCGCGGCGCCTTCGAGCGCAGCACGCGCCGGCTGGCGAGGCTGGTGGACGGTCTGCTGGATCTGTCGCGGGTGCGAACCGGCGCGCTGCATCTGCAGCGGTCGCCGTTGTCCGTCGCCGATTTCGTGCAGCGCATCGTGGCGGACTTCCGCGTTCTCCATCCCGCTACCGGTGACCGCCTCACGGTGGGGCCCATCGAACCCGGGATGACCATCTATGTAGACGAGGACCGCGCGGAGCAATCCCTGTGGAATCTCCTGTCGAACGCGGTGCGCTTCACGCCCCGCACCCAGACGGTGACGGTACGCGTTGCCGCCGCCGGCGTGGAGTCCATGGAGGACGCCCTGCGCCTGGTTCCGTGGGACGTGATCGGGCATCCGCAGCTGGTTCGGATCGACGTCGAAGACACCGGCCTGGGCATGACGCCCGACACGCTGGAACACATCTTCGACCGGCATCACGCGGCCGGCAACAGCACCGACGGTGCCCACCTGGGCCTGTCCATCACGCGCGCGCTGGTGGATGCGCACGACGGTTGGGTATCGGTAGACAGCCGGCTGGGGGAGGGCACCACGGTGAGCATGTTCGTACCCGAGGATGCCGCCTCGGCCACGTTGCTGTCCGGCGTGCGCCTGGCGGAGCGCGAGATCGCGCGGCGCAGGGCCGTGCACCGGTCCACCGCCATCGCGGTGCTGCAGCGCACCGGTGGCGCTTCGTGGTCGCAGCTGGTCTCGCGGTTGCCGCGTACGGTGAAGCTCCAGCCGCAGGAGCCGGTGTCGCCGCGCGAGTGCGCGGTATGGGCCCTGTCGGCCGACCTGGCGGTCGCGCTGGTTCCGCTGGCCGCGTCGGGAGAGCCTTCGGAAACGCTTGGCGACGCGGTACACGTGGTGGAAGACGGTGCGTGGGAGATGGACGGATTCATCGCGGGTTGGTGTGGAGAACGGGAACCCAGCTTCGCGCAGGCCTTTCATCGGGCCGCGACGAAGATGATCCGCGCGCGGCACGAAGCCGCCGGCGGTGAAGAGGCGGTCACTGCCGCCGTGAACGCGCCCGGGACGGTCGAACCGGCCCCGGACGGTGAAAGAGGATAGCCATGGAAGGTCTGCGTGTGCTGCTCGTCGATGACGAGCACGATATCGTCGAAACGGTCAAGTACAGCCTCGAGATGCGTGGTTTCCAGGTGGACGTCGCCTACGATGGCAACACCGCGCTCACGATGGCGCGCTCCGGGGGCTACGCCGTCATGGTGCTCGACGTCATGCTGCCCGGCAAGAACGGCTACGAGGTATCCCGTCAATTGAAGGACGAGATCGGGCGCGGGGAAGTGCCGCCGCTCAAGATCCTCCTCATCACCGCGCGCAAGCTGGACAACGCCGTGCGGGAGGACTTCGTGTCCACGTGGTCCAAAGCGGACGCCTGCCTCTACAAACCTTTCGACCTCGAGGGCCTGCTCGAGCGGCTCACCGGGCTGCTCGCAGCACCCACCCGCTAGACCTGCATCGAGGCCCTTTTCGCGGGGCTGTGGGGCCGCCTCCCGGCAGACGTCGGCCAGGCGACCCCGCCGTCCCCGCCGCGGGATCCTTTTCGGACATTGCATTCCGGAATTCTTCTTGACACACCCAGTGCCCGCTTGGGATAAATGAATGGTCCGGAGCCAACCGGCGTAACCCCCGGGCCGCATTCATGAAACGCATTCAGCTTCCCAGGTCGCTCAACAATTCGCTCAGCATCGCCGGTGGGGCCATTGCGGTCGTTTCCGGTGTGACGCTGGCCTTCTTTCTGGTCCTGATCGCCACCATCGGTGAGGCCAACCCGTACATCGGCGTCTTCGTCTACCTGGTTCTGCCCCCGATCCTGGCGCTGGGTGTCATTCTCATTCCCATCGGAGCGCTGCGCCGGCGCCACCGCATCAAGAAGCATCTGGACACCCCCACCGTGCAGTGGCCGGTGGTGGACCTCAATCGCACCGCGCACCGCAACGCGTTCATCGTCCTCCTGTCCGGCATGGGGATTCTGACCCTGGTCAGCGTGGTGGGGGGCTACCAGGCCTATCACTACACCGAGTCCGTGGAGTTCTGCGGCACCACCTGCCACACGGTGATGGAGCCCGAGCATACCGCGTATGCCAACTCGCCCCACGCGCGGGTTTCCTGTGCGGAGTGCCATGTGGGCGCGGGTGCGGGGTGGTACGCCAAGTCCAAGCTTTCCGGCGCGTACCAGGTGTACGCGGCCGCATCCAACAAGTACCCGCGGCCCATTCCCACGCCCATCAAGAATCTGCGCCCGGCGCAGGAGACGTGCGAGCAGTGCCACTGGCCGGAGAAGTTTTTCGGCGCCCAGCAGCGTCAGTACAACCACTACATGTACGATGAGGCCAACACGCACTGGCCCATCAACCTGCTCATCAAGACGGGTGGCGGGGACCCCAAGACCGGCCAGACTGCGGGTATCCACTGGCACATGAACATCGGTGTGGCGATCGAGTATGTGGCGCGCGACGAGCGTCGGCAGGACATCCCCTGGATTCGCATCACCGACAACCTGACCAAGCGCGTCACCACCTACCAGGACCAGGACAGTCCGCTCTCCGAAGAGGAGCTGGCCACGGCGACCGTCCGGCGCATGGACTGCATCGACTGCCACAACCGGCCCAGCCACAAGTTCAACTCGCCGGACAATGCCATCGATCGTGCCATTCTCACCGGCACCATCGACCCGACGCTCCCCGAGATCAAGCGGGTGGCGGTGGAGGCGATGCAGAGCGTGTTCGAGACCAAGGACGAGGCCAACCGCGGAATCGCGGCCCGGATGGCGGACTTCTACCGCGACAACTACCCGGAGGTTCTCAAGGAGAAGCGGGTTGCCATCGATGCGGCGATCCTGGCCACGCAGTATCAGTACTCCCAGAACGTGTTTCCGGAGATGAAGGTGCGCTGGGAAGGGTACCCGGACAACATCGGGCACTTCATCTTCCCGGGTTGCATGCGCTGTCACGACGGCAACAAGGTCAGCGACGATGGATGGACCATCACGCGTGATTGCACCGCGTGCCACGCGATTCTGCGTCAGGGCGCGGACGACAATATGCAGATGGCGACCACCGAGGATGGACTTGAGTTCAGGCACCCCGACGGAGGAGATGACTGGCGGGACACCGGTTGTTATGAGTGCCACACCGGAACGCAACCTTGAGCGCGGAGGCCGGCATCGCAACCGAATCCTGGGGATGGCCCGCATATTCGCACTTGCGCCTGTCCTTATCCTGAGTCTCACCGGCGCGCCGCGTGCCGCCGATCCCGCCAACGATACCTGTTTCGACTGCCACTCAGACGACAGCGACCCGGACCTTCCCTTTGTTGACGGCCGTGTGTTCGGCCGGTCGGTGCACCGGGATCTTGCCTGCACCGACTGCCACGACGACGTGGATCCAGACGACCTGCCCCACGACGAGCAGCTGGAGTCCGTGTACTGCGGAGACTGCCACGACGACCAACAACTCGACTTCGACGCCAGCATCCACGGCCAGGCGCTGAACCGCAAACAACCGTACGCACCCACCTGCACGGAATGCCACGGGATGCACGACATCCTGTCGCCCGCCGACGAGAGCTCCCGGACCTTCAAGATGAACGTTCCGTATCTGTGCGGGCAATGCCACCGTGAAGGCGCACCGGTGGCCAACACCTACAAGATCTCGGAACACAACATCCTGGAGAACTACAGCCAGAGCATCCACGGTGAGGGGTTGTTCAAGAAGGGCCTGTTGGTGACCGCGGCGTGCACGGACTGCCACCGGGCGCACATGATCCTGCCGCACACCGAACCGCGGGCGTCGATCTCGCCGCGCAACATCACTGCCACCTGTGTCAAATGCCATGCGCGCATCGAGCAGGTGCACGTCAAGGTCATCCGGGGAGAGCTGTGGGAGAAGGCACCCGGCGCCATTCCCGCGTGTACGGACTGTCACGTGCCGCACCGCGCGCGCCGCGAGTCGGTTTCGCTGAACATTTCCGACCGCGATTGCATGAAGTGTCACGAGCGGCACGACGTGTTCAAGGTTGCGGAAGGCGACACGCTTTCGATGACGGTGGACAGGGAACTGCTGAAGGGATCGGCGCACACCAATATTCCCTGCGTGAAATGTCACGTGGACGTCGATCCCCGCCGCAAGCGGCCGTGTGAGCCGTCGGGGCTGGTGGATTGTTCGAGCTGCCACGCGAAGATCGCGGAGGAGTACGTGGTGAGCGGGCACGGCCAGGCGCACGAGGAGGGCATCGAGCAGGCCCCGTACTGCACCACCTGCCACGGGGGTCACGGCGCGTTGACGCACCGCAGCGAGGATTCGCCCACCTACCGCGCGTCGGTGCCGGCCCTGTGCGGCGATTGCCACCGAGCGGAGGGCAAGGCGCTGGGCGTGACGGAACTATCACAGTCCGACGCGCTCGCCGACTACTCGCACAGCGTGCACGGACGCGGTCTGGTGGAGAAGGGGCTGCTGCCCAGTGCCATATGCATCGACTGTCACTCGTCGCACATGGTGCTCAAGCACACGGACGCGCGCTCCACGGTGTCGCACGATAACCTGCCGGCCACCTGCGCCACCTGCCACCGTGGCATCTACAAGGACTACATCAAGAGCGTGCACTACGCGTCCGACAGCAAGGACGCGGACAAGCTTCCCACCTGCGCCACCTGTCACTCCTCGCACACCATCGGCGAGGTCAGCGGAGACGCGTTCGTCCAGGAGGTAACGCACCAGTGCGGCTCGTGCCACGACGAGCTGGCCGAGACCTATCTGGACACGATGCACGGTAAGGCCTACCGGCTTGGCTACCTGGACGCCGCCAAGTGCTCCGACTGTCACGGCGCTCACCATATCCTGGCCGTGAACGACCCGGCCTCGGCTGTTGGACATCGCAACATCGTGGCCACATGTCAGCAGTGCCATGCCGACGCCAACCAGCGTTTCACCGGCTATCTTACGCATGCGACGCACCACGACCCGGACAAGTACCCGTTCCTCTACTACTCGTACTGGGCCATGACATTCCTGCTCATTGGTGTGTTCAGCTTCTTCGGTGTTCACACGTTGCTGTGGTTGCCGCGGTCGTTCCGCCACATGCTGGCGCACCGCAAGGAGGCGGTGTGGGGTGAGCCGCGCTATTACATCCGGCGCTTTACGCGGCCCCAGCGCATCACCCACCTGTTCGTCGTATCGAGCTTCCTGCTGCTCGCGCTCACCGGCATGATGCTCAAGTTCTCGTCTATGCCGTGGGCGGCTTTCATCGCCAACATGCTGGGTGGGGTGAAGGGCGCGGGCGTGCTGCATCGCATCGCCGCGGTCACCACCTTCGGCTACTTCGCGTTCCACATCATCGCGCTGGTGCGCTACAAGCGCAGCCGCCGGCTGAAACTGACGCAGTTGATCTTCGGCGCGGACTCGCTGATGTTCAACCGCAAGGACCTGTCGGACTTCTGGGGAACGATCAAGTGGTTCTTCAACGCCGGGCCGCGTCCGCGCTACGGGCGCTGGACCTACTGGGAGAAGTTCGACTACCTGGCGGTGTTCTGGGGCGTGGCCATCATCGGTCTGTCCGGATTGATGCTGTGGCTGCCGGTGTTGTTCACCAAACTGCTGCCCGGTGCCGTTATCAATGTTGCCACCATCATTCACAGTGACGAGGCGCTTCTCGCGGTCGGCTTCATTTTCACCATCCACTTCTTCAACACGCATCTGCGGCCCGAAGCGTTTCCGATGGACACGGTGGTATTCACCGGTCTGGTGCCACTGGAACACTTCATGCGCGACCGGCCCAGGGAATACGACGAGATGAAGCAGTCGGGAGAGCTGCGCAAGCGCCTGGTCAAGAAGACGCTCACGCGACGCTATGAGATTGGCGTGCGCGTGATGGGTGGGGTATTCCTCGGCGTGGGCCTGATACTGATCACGCTGATCATCTATTCGATGCTGTTCGGCTACAAGTAGGTTGTGGCCACGAAAATGTCCCTGGCACGGGGTGTGCCTGTGCCGAGACATGGGACCGGGATCGTCGGGATGGGTTCCTCCCCATTGCCCCAACCCCAACTGCACATACTTCAACACCTTGACGGATGACTGGCCCTTCAAGCGCAAGGGCTTCTACCTGCGTCAGAGGTGCCCCCACCGTATCCAGCGGTTTACATGTCTCTACTGCAAGCGTCATTTCAGTACCCAGACCTTCTCGACCACCTACTGGCAGAAGCGTCCCGATCTCACTGCCCGCATCGTCATGATGGTGGTCGGCTGCATGGGCAACCGACAGATCGCCCGCGCGCTGGGTGTCAGTCCCGCGACCGTTGCCCACCACATTGCCCGCCTGGGGCGCCATTGCATGCTGCTGCAGGCCACCGAGCTCACGCGCATCGAGCATCTCCGCGAGATCGCGATCGATGGCTTCGAAACCTTCGAGTGGAGCCAGTACTTTCCGTTTCACCACAATGTGGCGGTCGATGTTGCATCGGGGTACTTCCTCTACCACACCGACAGTCCGCTGAGGCGCAAGGGGCGGATGACG